>CALMEC010000116.1 GCA_937862675.1 uncultured Actinomycetes bacterium | reverse complement strand
ATCCGGGCGTCGACCGGGATCTCGATGGTGAACCCGTAGGTGGCGGGTCCGGTGGAGCTGGAATCCGACGACGAGTCGCCGCTGGAGTCCGGGTCGATGCCGCCGTTCAGGCGCGGCTCGGCGAATCCGGGGATCGCACTGAGACGCGACAGGAAGAGGGCCGCGGAGGTGCGCGACAGTGACTTGCCCTCGATGGTGATCGCCGCGGGACGCTCGACGGCGGTGCCGGACGAGGACGACGCCGCGGACTGGTCACCCGTCGGGGTCTGGACCTTCATGGATGTCAGCCAGACACCGGACGGCGCCACTCGGGCCAGGTTGATGGTGACATTGGACCAGTTCACCCGGGCCGCGGCCAGGCCGCTCACCAGGGTCCGGTCGGCATCGTAGGAGGACACCGAGGGCGACGCGCCCGGGGTCTGCGCGGCCTTCAGCGCGGTGATCTGCGTCTGGATGCCCTGGACCTGGGTCTCGAGCGAGGCGGCCTCATCGGCCTTGTGCGCCGCTTCACCCTTGATGCCGTGCGCGTAGTACGCGAGCCCGGCGGCGGCGACGAGGATGCCGATGCCGGCCATGTGGACCGGACCGATCTTGCGGCCCTCGGCCTTGGGCTTCTCCCCCGCCAGCCGTTTCTTGTCGGGGGGGGTGAGGTTGACTGATCTCATGACTCCTCCGGCGCGTCCAGCGCCAGGCCGACTGCGACGGCCGCCCGGGTGGCGACGTCATCCGACAGATCGGCCGCCTTGGCCAGGTTCTGAAGGGGGCGACCGACGGTCACCGGGATTCCCAGCGCCTGCTGGATGTACTGGTCGAGTCCGGCACACAGCGACGTCCCGCCCGAGAGGATCAGCCCGTCGATGTTCTGGCTGAACTCCTGGATCCGGTAGAAGTCGATGGTGCGCCCGATCTCCTGGACGAGGGGCCGCACGGCGAGCGCGAGCGCGTGGCGCACCCGGGTGACCGATTGCTCGTCCCAGCCGGCGGGGATGTCGCCGAGGAGGCCGCAGGCGGCCTTGAGGGCCTCCGCCTCATCCAGTGCGAGTCCCGTCTGGTCGGCGACCGCCGTGGTGAGGTCGACCCCGCCCAGTCCGACGAGACGGGTGAACTGGCTGACCCGGTCGGAGGTGACGACGATGTTGGTGGCGCCGGCACCGATGTGGCAGACGACCTGTGCGCCTCCGGTACCGGGGGCGGTGCGCGGGGTGAGCGCCCGGATCAGGGCGAACGCCTCGAGGTCGATGTTCTCGACTTTGAGCCCGGCGCGGCGGACCACGGACATGAGCGTGTCGATCATCTCCCGGTGCGCAGCGACGATGACGAGGCGCTGGCGCGGCCCGTCCTCGCCCTCGTACCAGCCGATGGGCTGGAAGTCGACGATGGCCTGGTCGGGCGGGATCGGGATCTGCTCGGCGGCCTCCACGAGCACCGCCTCCTCCAGGGCCCGGACGTCCTCGATCATCGGCAGGTCCACGGTGCGGACCACGACGCGCTGGTTGGCGACGCCCAGGCGGACGGTGCGTCCGCTGAACTTGGAGGCCTTCCAGAAGCTCTTGATGTGGCTGGCGAGATCCACCGGTTCGGCGACCTCCCCGTCCACGACCAGGCCCTCCGGGAGGTTCTCCACGTGCGCCTTGGTGAGCGTGTATCCATCCTTGACCTCCGCACCCGCGAGGGCGCTTGAGCCGATGTCGAGTGCGACGACGGTGCTCATTTCACATCCTTGTCGTTCATGGTTCGGGGGGCTGGGGAGACGGGCCTAGAGGGCCCGGTCGGTGTAGAGGGAGATGAGGGCGGGTCCGACCCAGAGGGCGAGCAGGGCGCCGAGCGCCAGGTAGGGGCCGAAGGGGATGGTGTTCTTTCGCGCGCCGGCCCCCTGGCGGGCCATGAGGACGACGCCGAGGACCGCACCGACGAGGAACGCGATGAACATCGCCGGGATCACCGAGGCGCCGAGCACCGCCCCCAGGAGCAGCGCCAGCTTCACGTCACCCAGACCCATTCCGCCGGGCTTGACCAGGCGGAGCACCAAGAGGAATGCGGCGGCGCCGAGCGCGCCGGCGACGGGCACCCACCACCGGGAGGGGTCGTGCGCGATCATCGCGGCGAGCGCGACGGCGGCCGCGGGGAGGACGACGACGTCCGGGATGAGCTTGTGCTGGATGTCGATCACGACCACCGGCACCAGGGCCACGGTCATGACCGCCACGGCGACGCCCTCCCCGTTCGCGCCGAACGCCAGGATGGACCCGGCGGCCAGGAGGCCGGTGACGAGTTCAAGGGCGGGGTAGCGCCACGAGATGGGCTGCCGGCACGACGAGCACCGGCGTCCGAGGACGAGCCAGGACAGGACGGGGATGTTCTCGTACCACGCGAGCACGTGGCCGCAGTCGGTGCAGTGCGAGCGCGGTGCGACCACCGACTCCTCGCGCGGCCACCGGTAGGTGAGAACGGTCCAGAAGGAGCCGATCGCCAGACCGAGGACGCCGGCGATCGTCGCCCACATCCATGTCGGAATCGTGCTCATCGGGCACCCGGGGTGTCATGGTGGTTCATCATCCAGATGAGCAATCGGCATGCCCGGGGACCGACTTAACGATTCGGGGCTTCGCGTCACCGATCCACAGGTTGCGGAGGTGTCCCGCATGTCCGGCCGCACGGGATGTACGTGCCCTCCGGGGAGTGGCTGCATCCGACGCGGGATGTGTGCGGCCCGCCGGGGCGGGCCGCACGGTCGGCGTCAGGGCGAGGACGGCGGGCCGTCACCACCCCTGGGCGAAGGTGCCTCCGCACGAGGTGGGATTGTCCTCCGCCCACTCGACGGGGTCACCGGTCCCCCGGCACTTGACGGCGGCGCCGGTGGTCCGGCGGTAGTAGGCGTAGGTCGTCCCCGACTGGCTGGTGGACGACAGCACGTAGCTGGTCTGCTTGGCGGCCCCGGTCGGGAGGGTCGCGACGCCGACCTGGTTGTCGATCGTCCGGGCGGTGCCGGTGACCCACGCGACGTTCTGCTCGTGACCGGTCAGGAGCTCGGGCACCATCCCCGTGAAACCCTGATTGTCCGGGTCGGTCCCGTAGCTCTCGGCGGCGATGACGCCGCTTCGGACGAGGGACATGGCCGCCGAGTCCTGGGCCTTGTGCTTCTGGCTGAGATACGCCGGGATCGCGATGGCCGCGAGGATCCCGATGATGAGGACGACGACGAGCAGTTCGATCAGTGTGAAGCCTCCGTGCCTCGCCCGCTTCCGCATCTGCGGATCGGACATGATGCTGCTCCTCAGGAAGAGATGAGTACGTGACCACCCGCATCCTGCTGGTGGTCGGCGTATTCATCGGCGAAAATCTGCAGAAACTTGAATGCTGCGTGAGGATGGTGCTCCGCGTCCCGCATGGTCCGAACTCACGATATGTCCCGATAACCAAGGGGTCGAGGACGCAGGGGGCTGTGTGGCACTCACTCCCAGATCGCACCCCCAAGGCAGGCCCCGTCACCGACGATGAGTGCCGCTCCGGCGAGTGATGCGAGGGATCCCACCGGGGGTGCGACGACGACCCACATCGTCGCCTCAGATCGACACATCGTCGAATTCGGCCTTCGAATGAGTGGGGCCCGCCGCTGGCGGGCCCCACTGCACCACGACAACACAGGTGTCCTGACGACTACCAGGACGTCCCCGAAGCACAGACGGTGACCATGTTTGTCCCGCTCGTCGGAGCGCCGACGGCCTTGCACTTCGCGGTCGCCCCGTATGCGTCGCGTACCCACGAGAACGGCGTGCCGGACTGGCTGACGGTGTTGAGGGCGTACGACGTGTTCTCGTCGTTCAGCTGAACCTGGACCTGGTTCGGCTTGGCATTCGCCACACCGATCTGCCAGACGATGTTGGGCTCGATCTGGTTCATCTTCGCCTGAAGCGAGTCATTGGTGAGAGCCAGGCCGGCGCCGGGACGAAGCTGGCCGAAGTCCTGTTCCTGGGAGAAGAGCGCCTCCATGGAGACGGCGCCGTTACGAAGAAGCGACTTGGCGTTGCTGTCCTGAGCACCCTTCTTCTGGCCGAGGAACGCCGGGATGGCGATCGCCGCGAGGATGCCGATGATGAGGACGACGACGAGAAGCTCGATGAGGGTGAAGCCCTCCTGGCCCTTACGGGACGTAGTCATGTGAAAGCTCCTGCTGCAAAAGGAAGAGTACGGGTCCCTGCCCGAAGAATGAGAGGTCACACCGGGACCACTTCATCTATCGGCGATTGCGACCTGACGCTTGATCAAGTCGAGATTGGCCCGACGTCCCGCGTGTCGGCTTAGGCGGTCTCTGTGACGATGTCCATCGGTACCGCCTCGCCGCCCAGTCCGTAACGGTCGGAGAAGAGAGGCGATGCGTTGTCTCAAATGACCGGCAGGAAGAGCCAAGGCGTCAATCGTATGAGTCGACCCGGAGAACCGCACCTACCGCCAAGTATCTGAGCAGCACGTCGATCGAGATCGGCGTGCTGCTCAGACGGCAATCGACCCGAAACGCATCGAGCCCGCACAAGGCGGGCTCGACGGTCCAATCGCGGGTGCGAAGGCTTACTACCAGGCGACCCAACCAGTTCCTGTGCAACCGGTGAGAGCGGCGTTCGGCGTCGTGGCAACCGCAGCCCCACCCTTACACTTCGCCGTCTTGGCGTTCAGGTCGCGCAGCCACGCGAACCGGGTGCCCGACTGGCTCGTCGTGTTGAGCACGTAGCCGTTACCGGCCGTGTTGACGGTCACAGTGACCTGGTCATCCTTTGCAGCGGCGGCACCAGTGAGCTGCCAGGCGATGTTCGGCTCAATGGCCTCCATGTCGGCGACGGTGACGGAGTTCGTGGTGGACCCCGTGTAGAAGTTCTGGTTGTTGGAGAAGTAGGACTCCATCGCGATCGCCGAGTTGCGAAGCAGCGACTTCGCGTTGCTGTCCTGAGCACCCTTCTTCTGACCCAGGAACGCCGGAATGGCGATCGCAGCCAGAATACCGATGATGAGGACGACAACGAGAAGCTCGATGAGGGTGAAACCCTCCTGGCCCTTACGGGACTTCAGCATGTGAAAACTCCTCAAGAAAGAGAACGTTGGCCGGTGAGCACATCGGTCGATTCCTGACCCCCACCGTGATGCGCTCTGTATCGGCGCACGCCTGATGAACCTTTAGAGGTTTGTGAATTCTCTGAGTAGCGACCCGTCCTGCCGTGGCCCCACGGCCCCGCAGAGACCGCGCCGCACGTATGAGACTCACGTCGCGCATGCTCCCATCCGCCGACTTCGGTGGCCCCAGCTCCGAACGTCGTCCGAAAACCGCATTCGCGGTGGGCGGCATTTGAGTCGCGGTCTTCGCGACCAAGCAGCGACTATCGGTGACGGGCTCCTGGCGCCTTAGGCGGTTCATCATCTGTGAGATTGACCGGTGCGCTACAGGGCTGTCGCCGGCGGCATTGGTGTCAGTCGATGGATCGGACGACCACACGATCGCCAAGGAGGTCTCGTTCGCGACACGACGTCGCCCGCTCCACGCGGCGAAGAATCGTCCCGCCCGAAGATCTCATCGGGCCACGAGCACGGAACACAGTCTGGGACTCATTGTCCGAGAAGCAACAATTCCCGAAATGACTGGAGCCCGCCGAAGCGGGCTCCAGACCACATCGTTGACTGCTGTTCGGACTACCAGGTAGCTCCGGGGCACGCAGCTGCGACGGTCGTTGCCGGCACAGTGCCGGAACCGGTCTTGCACTTCGCCGTCTTCGCGTTGGAGTCCCGAATCCACGAGAACGCGGTGCCCGACTGGCTGACGGTGTTCAGCGTGTAAGCGTCAAAAGCAGCGTTGACGTCCACCGCAACCTGGTCCTGCTTCGCGTCAGTGGGACCACCGGCCACCTGCCACGAGATGTTCGGCTCGATCTTGGGCATCTCGGTCGCAGCGGTTCCAGGGCCCGGTGTCACATCATCCGCGAAGTTGAAGTCCTGGTGGTCGGAGAAGTAGGACTCCAGCGCAATCGCCGAGTTACGAAGAAGCGACTTCGCGTTGCTGTCCTGAGCACCCTTCTTCTGACCCAGGAACGCCGGAATGGCGATCGCAGCCAGGATGCCGATGATCAGCACCACGACGAGAAGCTCGATGAGGGTGAAACCCTCCTGACCCTTACGGGACTTAAGCATGTGGAAACTCCTTGAGAAAGAGAACATGTCCCGGTGACCATCCCTGGCCGAAAAGCCACCTCACCGGCATTGCCCCTGATATCGGCAGCCGGTTCACAGAGCTTTAACAGGAACGCCCCCTCGGACGCGTCGATCGCACGTGCACTTGACGCATCGCAGTTGCAGCCGCGAACCGGCACAACCCGCCCGGTGTCCGACACCCGGTGCGCGGGTGGCAGACCCACCAGACCCGCGGATGACAGCGCGGCGCTTGTCGCCTGTCGTGGTCGCCGGCCCCGTCGCCAGCCACAGAAAACGCCCACAGCAAGGGCCGACTCTGACGCCCGGAGTCCGATGCGCGCACCCACCGCATCCGCGTGGTAAGTGTCTGATACCAGACCTTCAAACCTGCGCGCGGATCTCAGCGATGACGAATATGAGCGCCATATGCGCCAGACGCCCCGGTTCGAGGAGATGCTGGTGGACAGCGGCATCTCGCTCACCAAGCTGTGGTTCTCGGTGACGGCCAGCGAGCAGCGCACCCGGTTCGCCATCCGCCAGATCGACCCGGTGCGCCGCTGGAAGCTCTCCCCCATGGACCTGGAGTCGCTCGACAAGTGGGACGACTACACGGCCGCCAAGCAGGCCATGTTCGCCGGAACCGACACGGACATCGCCCCCTGGACGACGGTGAAGAGCAACGACAAGAAGCGGGCCCGCATCAACGCCATGCGCTTCTTCCTCAACCAGTTCGACTATGAGGGACGCGACCCCGATGTCGTCTTCCCACCCGACCCGCTCATCGTGCGGCGTGGACGCGACTCGGTGGGTGACTGACTGCCGGCGACGTAACCGTCCCCGAAATGACGGGAGCCCGCCGAAGCGGGCTCCCGATCACAGCTCGAAGCGAGGAACGTGGACTACCAGGTACCCGCGGAGCAGGCGGCGACGGCGGTGGTCGGAGCTGCGGCGACCGCGTTCTTGCACTTGGCGGTCTTGGCGGAGGCGTCACGTGCCCAGGAGAAGTCGTTCTTTGACTGGCTCTGGGTGTTGAGGACGTAGCCGTTGTTATCGTCGTTCAGCGTCACGGCAACCTCGTCTGCCTTGGCGGACCCCGTCGAACCGGCCAGCCAGGTGATGTTCGGCTCGATGAGCTTCATCGCGGCACTGACGCTCGCCGTGTCGACGGTGCCGGCGGCAGCGCCACCGGTACGAAGCGCGGCGAAATCCTGCGTGTTCGCGAACTGCGACTCCATGGCGATGGCGGCGTTACGAAGCAGGGACTTCGCGTTGGCGTCCTGCGCGCCCTTCTTCTGCCCCAGGAACGCCGGAATGGCGATCGCAGCCAGAATACCGATGATGAGGACGACGACCAGAAGCTCGATGAGGGTGAAACCCTCCTGGCCCTTACGGGACTTCAGCATGTGAAAACTCCTCAAAGAAAGAGAACTTTGGCCGGTGAGCACATCGGTCGATTCCTGACCCCCACCGTAGTGCACCCTCTATCGGCAGTCGGTGCGCACGCCTTTAGCGGTGCCGGTCATCGACTTTCCGCCGGTCAGACGTCATTCGGCTGACACAGCCGCACAACCGTGCATCATCCGAGGCGACCAACGGCGTCTCCGCATACTCCGACTCGAGCGCGACGTCCGTGCTGCGCGAACGGACCGCGATGTCGTCATGGGTGGATCCGTCCATGTCCGTTTCCAGAGCATCCGAATAGGTGGCACCGGATGCCGCCCCGACGACAGCAAGGATCAGTCGAACAGGAAACGATGCGTCGCGGATCCGGGTATCGGGTCGTCGTGGTCCGATCGATCGTCCATGGACACCCCTCGTCGACCGTTGCGCGGACGATCGGAGCCGACGGAGCGCAGATCGCGCGACCCATCGTCCGGCGAAGTGACGTCGGGCGAGGTCATCGACCTCGCCCGACAGGTACCGCGTGGTGACCGACGGCCTACTGGTTGGCCTGGTTCCCGATGGTCTGGATGACCGAGAACATCGGCAGGTACATGGCGATGACGACGAGACCGACGATCACCCCGATGACGATCATCATGATCGGCTCGAGGATCGACGTCAGCGCCTTCAGCTTGGCGGCGACCTCGTCGTCGTAGAAGTCGGCGATCTTGTGGAGCATGGCATCCAGGGCGCCGGTCTCCTCGCCCACGGCGGTCATCTGCGTGACCATCATCGGGAAGACGCCGAGACTCTGGAGCGGCGGGGCGAGGGACTCACCCTCCTTGACCCGCTCGATGACCCGCTTCATGGGGTCGGAGATCACGCGGTTGCCGGCCGTACGGGCGGTGATGTCGAGCGCCTGCAGGATCGGGACGCCCGACGCGGTCAGGGTGCCGAGGGTCCGGGTGAAGCGCGCGACGGCGACCTTGCGGACGATGTCGCCGATCTGCATGGGGAAGCGCAGCTTGATCGTGTCCCACTGCTTGCGCCCCTTGTAACTGTTCTTCCACTTGCGGAATGCGAAGACCAGACCCGCGAATCCGAGGAGGAACAGATACCAGTAGCTGCGACCCGCCTCCGACAGGTTCACCATGAACTGCGTGAGCGCCGGAAGCTTGCCGCCCAGGTCGTCGAACATCTTCTGGAAGACCGGGATGATGAAGAGGATCATCGCGATCAGGATGAGGATGGCGAACGAGCCGATCATGACCGGGTAGACCATGGCCGACTTGACCGTGCGCTTGAGGTTGTCGTCCTTCTCCAACTGGATCGCGACGCGGTCGAGGACCTCCTCCAGGTTTCCGCCGACCTCACCGGCCTTCACCATCGACACGAACAGGTCGTTGAAGACCTTCGGGTGCTTCGCCATCGCGACCGACAGCGCGGTTCCCACCTCGACGTCGCTGCGAACCGCGACGATGGTCTCCTTCAGCTTCTTGTTGGTCGTCTGGTCCTCGAGGATGTACAGCGCCCGCAGGAGCGACAGACCGCTGCCGATCATCGTCGCGAGCTGGCGGGCCATGACCGTGATCTCACTCGCCTTGATGCGCGAGAAACGGTCGAAGCTGATCTCGATGCCCTTGCCGGCCTTCTCGTCGATGTCGACGACGGCAAGGCCGCGGATGCGCAGTGCGGCGGCCGCGGCGGTCTTGTTCTCACCCTCGATCTCACCGCTGGAGGTGTGCCCCGCGCGGTCCCGCGCGGTGTAGACGAACGTGCTCATGAACGTGCCCTCATCATGGGTCGGCCGGCGGTGGCGCCGGGACGCGGCTGCGGCGCGCCGGGCTGGCCCGGGGTGACCCCCATCGAGCCGATGATCCGACGGAGCTCCTCGGGGTTGTGACAGCGCTCGAGCGCCAGATCGAGCTTCACGATGCCGGTGCGGACCAGTTCGGCGAGCGCGTAGTCCATGGTCTGCATGCCGTGCGCCGACCCCGTCTGCATGACGGAGTAGATCTGGTGGGTCTTGCCCTCACGGATCAGGTTGCGGAGGGCGGGCGTCGGGTTCAGACCATCACAGCCCACCGTGCGGGCGCCATGCGTGGTGGGCACCAGCTGCTGACAGCAGACGCCCTGCAGGGAGTTGGCGAGCATGACGCGCACCTGGGCCTGCTGCTCCGGCGGGAACACGTCGATCACGCGGTCGACGGTCTGCGGCGCGTCCGAGGTGTGGAGCGTGCCGAAGACGAGGTGGCCGGTCTCGGCGGCGGTCATGGCGATCTGGATGGTCTCCAGGTCGCGCATTTCGCCGACGAGGATGACGTCGGGGTCCTGCCGGAGCACGGAGCGCAGGGCGTTGAGGAATGAATGGGTGTCGGCGCCCACCTCGCGCTGGTTGATCATCGAGCGCTTGTGCTGGTGGAGGAACTCGATCGGGTCCTCGACCGTCATGATGTGGTCCGAGCGCTTCTCGTTGATCTCGTTGATCAGCGACGCCAGCGTGGTCGACTTACCCGAACCGGTGGGGCCGGTGACGAGGATGAGTCCTCGCGGCTTGCCGACCCAGTCGTTGAGCGAGGTCGGCAGTCCCAGCTCACCGAGCTGCTTGATCTTGGTGGGGATGAGACGGAGCGCGGCTCCGATCGACGCCCGCTGGTAGTAGGCGTTCACACGGAAGCGGGCGCGCTTGGGGACCGCGTACGAGAAGTCGATCTCGAGATTCGTCTCGAGCTTCTGACGCTGGGACTGGTTGAGGATCCCGTACACCAGCTCGCGGGTGTCGTTGGGGGTGAGCGGCGGCAGGTCCAGCCGCATCAGCGATCCGTTCACGCGGATGATGGGCGGGGAGCCGACCGTCAGGTGCAGGTCGCTCGCGCCGGTCTCCAGCGTGGTGTTGATGATGTCCGCGAAATCAGCCAAGTGCCCTCTTTTCCCTTCCCATGGGCCGTGCCTGTGACGTCGGCAGTTCGGCCTCTCTCCTTAACGCCGCATCACGCGACGGTGCGCGCCAGCTCCTCGAGCGTCGTCCGGCCGGAGAGCACCTTGACCAGTCCGTCCTCACGGAGGGTGCGCATGCCCTCCTTGCGGGCCTGTGCCCCGATGACGGCACCGGAGGCCTCCTGCAGCGCCAGGGCCCGGGTCTCGTCGCTCATCGTGAGGAACTCGTAGAGGCCCAGACGGCCCTTGTAGCCGGAGCCGCCGCACCTGCTGCAGTCGCTGTCGGTGTTGGCCTCGTAGATCGGCGCGGGATCCGGCAGGCCGCGCGGCAGCTTGTCGGTGTCGCCGAACTCCTTCAGCTCCCGGTGGCTGACCGTCGTCTTGATACGGCAGTCCGGGCACAGACGGCGTGCGAGTCTCTGGGCGAGGATGCCCACGATGGCGCTGGCCGACAGAAAGGGCTCCACGCCCATCTCGGTCAGTCGCGGCAGGGCTCCCGCGGCGTCGTTGGTGTGGAGGGTGCACAGCACCAGGTGACCGGTGAGGGCCGCCTCCACGGCGATCTGCGCCGTCTCCTGGTCGCGGATCTCGCCGATCATCACGATGTCGGGGTCGCAGCGCAGGATGGAGCGCAGGCCGGCGGCGAAGGTCAGGCCGGCCTTCGTGTTGACCTGGACCTGGTTGATGCCCTGGAGCCGGTACTCCACCGGGTCCTCGACGGTGATGATGTTCTTGCCCGGCTCGTTGAGCTGGTTGAGCGTGCCGTAGAGGCTGGTGGACTTACCCGAACCGGTGGGGCCCGTGATGATCACGCATCCGTACGGACGGCGGTACGCCTTCTCGTAGAGGGCCAGGACGTCCGGCTCGAAGCCGACGTCACTGAGCTCGAGCATGACGTTGCTCTTGTCCAGGATGCGGATGACGATCTTCTCGCCGTAGACGGTCGGCAGGGTCGCGATGCGCAGGTCGAGCTGCTTGCCGCTGACGGTG
>CALMEC010000115.1 GCA_937862675.1 uncultured Actinomycetes bacterium | reverse complement strand
GGGGCGGCGGGGGGGCCGGTCCCACGGGGGCGCGGGCCGGGCCCGGGGGGGGGGTTGTCCCGGGGGGGGCCGCGGCGGGGCCGGCCCGCCTCTGCCGCACCGGCACGCTTCGCGTCGGCTCGCGCGTCACGACGTTCGACATCCGCAACGGGAAGGTCTGGCGCGTCCGCGTCGGGATCGTGCTGGATTAACCATTCTCACAGGACCCGGCGGCCCCGGGGCCGGGGCCCGATCCGCTACGGTTCCGTACCAATGCCTATTCGACGAGTCCTTCTCGGCCTGGTGGCCGTTCTCACGCTCGCCACCCTCGCCGGATGCGGCGACGTGGCGCACGAGATGCCCACCGTCACCGGAGCGTTCGGCAAGAACGCCAAGATCACCCTGCCCAAGGCGGGACCCCCGGGTCACACGGTCCAGACCCTCATCCACGGCGACGGCGATCTCGTGCGGACCGGGGACGTCGTGGACATCCAGTACTCGGCCGTCACCTGGCCGGGCGGCCAGTCTCTCGGGAGCAGTTTCGGCCAGGGCAACCCCATCGCCATCAACGCGGCCCCCACGCAGGCCAAGGGTCTCCAGGAGTCCCTCGTCGGCAAGCGCGTCGGCAGCCGGGTGATGATCGTGCTGCCGCAGACCGGTCAGGACGAGACGGGCGCGCCGACCACCACCACGGCGGTCTTCGTCATCGACATCATGGACATCGCCTTCAAGGGCATCTCGGGTGCTGTCACCCCTCCGGGTCCGGGGCTTCCGAGCGTCACCGGTCGTTCCGGTGAGGAACCGATCATCGCGATCCCGTCCGCCGCCCCGCCGAAGAAGCTCGTCGTGAGCCCGATCGTCACCGGTTCTGGTGCCGTGGTGAAGGCCGGCGACCAGATCGTCGTG
Organism: uncultured Actinomycetes bacterium; assembly: GCA_937862675.1. Lineage (GTDB taxonomy): Bacteria > Actinomycetota > Thermoleophilia > Miltoncostaeales > Miltoncostaeaceae > CALMEC01. The sequence goes on along the minus strand of CALMEC010000115.1, from coordinate 5,399 downwards.
CAGTACGTCGGCAACATCTGGGAGGGTAACCGTCCGTTCGACTCCTCCTGGTCCAACGGCTCTCCGGCCAGCTTCGTCATCGGCAAGGGGCAGATCATCCCCGGCTGGGACAAGGGCCTGGTCGGGCAGCGCGTCGGCAGCCGCGTGCTGCTGGTGATCCCGCCCGCCGACGGCTACGGCAAGGACGGCAACCCGCAGGCCGGCATCGCCGGCACGGACACGCTCGTGTTCGTGGTCGACATCCTGGGGATCATGCCCAAGTCCTGATCCTCGATCGGGCCCGCCCCGGGGCGGGCCCGATCGCTCTCCGCGCGGGATGCCGAACGCGTTCCCGAGGGGCCGCTCTGTCGCGCGTGTCATGTCCGGTGCCAGGCACCCGGCATGACAACCGGACGTGGGCGACTGAAGAGTGCCTGCAAATCACCGTATTTGAGTGATCCGTGTCGGTGTGCGTGTCATGTCCGGTGCCAGGCACCGGACATGACACGCCTTCCCGCGGCACGCCGGCGCACCGCTCGGGATCGACGACATCTCGACGTCCATGTCACTGATCGCCGAGACCACCGGTCGGCGCGATCCGGTCATCCGACGACGACCGGCCGCATCCTTCGCCGACCGTCCCGTCACCGTCGTGACCCGGCTGTGTGCAGCGAACGGGCGTCCCGCCGGCGGGCACCGGCGTCTCGCCCGTCGCCGGGCGGGCTCAGGTCACGCCGTCGCGGACGATGCGTGAGGCATCCGTGCGCACCGGCGAGAACGCGAGGTCAGGCCCCGCCGCCTCCCCAGATCGGGTGACGACGGTTCGTCAGGACGTCGTCATCCGCACGCAGACGCGGCCACACGCGCTCGGGATCGAGATCGACGGTGGCGATGATCTCGTCGAGCCGCTGAACCTCACGCGGGTTCTCCAGGCGAAGGCCGACGATCTTGCCGTCGGCGGAGACCGTCTCCACGCCGTCGAACCCGTCGATCAGCTCCGCCTTGAGGTCGGCGAACGGCTGGCAGGTCCCGATGCTGAAATAGATGGCCACGCGATGTCTCCTTCGTCACTCCGGGGGGATGATCATTTCGATCAACTCTGTCAGCTTCGCCGCACGCGGGACCCCGGTGATGCGGCCGACCTCCGCGCCGTCGACGAACAGCAGCAGGGTGGGCAGGCCGAGCACCTGGAACCGTGCGACGAGCTCCGGGGAGTCATCGGCGTCGAGCCGCAGGCAGGTGAGCCGGTCGCCGTACGTCGCGGCGGCATCGGCGATGATGGGCTCCACCTTCTTGCAGGGGATGCACCAGGGCGCCCAGACGTCGACCACCACGGGCGTGACCGACCGGACGACCAGCTCGTCCCATGTGGCCGACGAGACATCGGTGACGCTCATGGGTTGAAGATGACCGGCATACCGACGGCGACCTGGTCGTAGAGCTCCTCGACGTCGGGGATGTGCATGCGGACGCAACCGTGGCTCGCGGCCGTGCCGATGGAGCTGTCGGCATAGGTGCCGTGGATCCCGACGGCGGGGGCCGACGTCCCGATCCACCGGGTGCCCAGCGGATTGCCGGGTCCGGCGGGGATGGGGCCGAGTCCTGCCGCCCACGGGCTGTCTGGCGGGAACCACGTCGGGTCGACCTGCTTGTTGACCACCTTGTAGGTACCGGTGGGCGTGGCGTGACCCGGTGATCCGATCGCGACCTTGTAGGTCTTCACCACCTTGCCGTCGCGGAAGAGCTGCAGACGGAACTTGCTGAGCGTCACGACGATCTTGCCGAGGAACGCCTCACGGGTACGTGGACCGAAGATCCCGTTCTGGGACATCTTGTGGACCGCCTGGTAGCGGCGGACGCCCTGCACGGTCCGGGGGTCGTAGACACCCGTGACCTTCACCTTCTTGAACCCGCGGTCGATCAGCCCTTGCTGGAGGGCCTTCACGTCGGCGCCGCGTGCCCCCGCGATCATGTCCTTGGACCCGAACTCCTCGGTGCTGTCGACGAGGACGGTGAACGTCTTCGTCGCGCGGTTGCCGGCGGGGTCGGCGGCGAACACCGTCACCGTGTTGAGGCCCTGGGGCAGCGTGCCGACCGAGAGTCGGAACGTGTTCTTGTCGAATGACACGGTCGGCTCGTCGGTGCCGTCGACGCCGGAATCGGACGTCGTCGGAGTGATCGTCCGCCCGTTCACGACGGTACCTACCGTCGTGGTGTTCCCGTCCTCTCCGCGGATCTCCCCGCTCAGCACCGGGGTGTCCGTCTCCGTCATCGTGGTCGGGACCTTTCCCATGACCAGCGTCGGAGCCTTCGTGTCGACGATGAACTGGTTGACCCGCCGGGTGCTGTTGCCCGCCCGGTCGGTCGCGGTGATCGTCAGGGTGGCGGGACCCTCTCTGAGCGGAACCTTCGTGGAGAAGGCCCCCTTGCCGTTGGCCTCGATCCGGCGGCTGCCCCCGGTCCAACGGACGGTGACCGTCGATCCCGCCTCCGTTCTTCCGGCGACGGGGACCGACCGCTTGTTGACCGCTCCCTTCGTGGTGGGCGTGGTCATCGTGAGGGGCGGCGCCGTGGTGTCGACGTCGAACTCCCAGCGCTGGGACACGTTCCGTGCGAAGACGTTGCGCGTCGAGACCCGCGCGTCCACGACGTGGCGGCCCTCCTTGAAGGCGTGCGTACGCACCACGAGCGTGCCGTCGTCCGCACGGCCCAGCAGGTCGGTCCGGTCCCTCCCGTCCACGATGACCCGGACGTCCGAGAGCCGGCCGACATCGGATGTCCGGAAGGCGACCCGCGGGGTGGTGGTGCGGACGGCGCTGTTCGGTGCGGGCTCGACGTCGGTGATGGCGGCGCGCGATGCGTACTGGGTCCCGGCGAACGCCGTGCCGGCGGCCACCGCGGTGATCCCGATCGCGATGATCGGCCATGGAATGCGTCCCACGCGCCTTGCTCCCTCGATGTCGACGACCCGACCGCCAACGCGGTGACTGGCGGAATTCTAGACCCGTGTCCGGCGACACGTCACCACCGGACGGTGATTTACCGACGGTCTACCCTTTCGGGCATGACCGGTGATCACCTTCCGACCAACGCGGACATCGCACGGCAGTTCACCCTGCTGGCGGATCTCCTGGAGATCGACGGGGAGAGTTCACGTCATCGGCTCCTGGCATACCGGCGGGGGGGGGCACGCGTGGGCCAAGTCGACGAATCGGTCGCGGGGAGGGGGGTGGAGGGCCGTGCGACCGAACTGCCGGCCATCCGGGCGACGCTGCAGGGGAAAATTGTCGAACTCACGCGAACGGGGAGGATCGCCGCCCTCACCCGTGTCATGGAGCGGGTGCCGGTGGGCCTCGCGGACATCGCCGGGCTGCCCGGCGTCGGGCCCAAGCGTGCCCGGGCCGTCTGGCAGGCCCTGGGCGTCGGCGACCTCGACGGCCTCGCGGCGGCGGTCGCCGACGGCACGCTCGTCACCGTCGAGGGCATCGGACCGAAGACCGCAGGCCAGCTGGCCGACGAACTCGCGGCGCGTGAGAGTGGCGAGGGGACGGGGGAGCGCATTCCCCTCGGCCGTGCCGACCCGGTCGCGCAGCGGTTCGCGCACGATCTGGGTGAGCTCGCGGTGGTGGGCCGGGCCGTCGTCGCCGGCGGAATCCGGCGTGGCAGCGAGACCGTCCACGACGTCGATCTCGTCATCGAGACGGAGGACCCGGATGCCGTCACCGAGGCGATGCACGACCATCCGATGACGACCGAGCTTCTCTCGTCGGGAAGTCGTGGCGCCGCGGTGATGACCCAGTCCGGCATCCGGGTCGAGGCGCGGTTCACCCCGGCCGCGTCGTTCGGCAACCTGCTGCAGCACCTCACCGGCAGCCGTGCCCACAACGTGCGTCTTCGTGAGCTGGCCGTCCGCGGCGGACTCTCCGTCTCGGAGCACGGCATCACGCGTGCCGGCGGCGACGTGATTCGGTGCCGGGAGGAGGAGGGGGTCTACGCCGAGCTCGGACTGACATGGATACCGCCGGAGCTGCGCGAGGACACCGGAGAGATCGCGGTGGCCGAGTCCGGTGCGTTCCCCCGCATGGTGGCCGAGGCGGATCTGCGGGGAGAGCTCCACTGCCACACGGACTGGAGCGACGGGCGGAACACGCTGCGCGAGATGGTGCTGGCGGCGCGCGCGCTCGGCCTTGACTACATCGGGATCAGCGACCATTCCGTCAGCCTTGCGATGGCACGGGGCCTCGACGCGGATCGCGTGCACCGGCAGTGGGAGGCCATCGACCGGATCAACGAGGAGTTCGACGACATCGTCGTCGTGAAGGCGTGCGAGGTCGACGTGCTGGCCGACGGACGCCTCGACCATCCGGACGATCTCCTCGCCGGGTTCGACTGGGTCACCGCCAGCCTGCACAGCGGCTTCCGTCAGTCGCGGGACCGTCTGACCCGGCGCGTCCTGGCGGCGATCGAGCATCCGCTGGTCAACGTGGTCGGGCATCCCACCGGCCGCATGTTCGGTCGTCGTGAGGGGTACGACCTCGACCTGGACCGCGTCGTGGCCCGCGCCGCCGAGACGGGCACGGCCCTCGAGATCAACGCGCAGCCCAAGCGCCTCGACCTGAACGCGGCGAACGCACGGCGTGCCCTGGCCGCGGGCGCGGATCTCACCATCGGCACGGATGCGCATTCCGTCGACGAACTCGCCGTGCGGCGCTACGGGATCCTTACCGCGCGACGCGCGGGCGCCACCCCCGACCGTGTGCTGAACACGAAGAACCGCGAGGAGATCCGGATCATCCGTGAACGGAAATCGTCGGGTTCCGCACTCCGAGGTCGACAAGGGCCAGGCGCTGCCTCCTGATCTCGGTTCCGGGGGTCGTCACATTCCGGTTGTCATGTCCGGTGCCTGGCACCGGACATGACAACCGGAAGTCGATGAACGATAAATACCTGCAAATGGTCTGATTCACCACATCCGTGCCGGTGCGCGTGTCATGTCCGGTGCCAGGCACCGGACATGACACGCCGGAGCTTGTGACAGGGAAGTGCCCGCGAAACGGGCGGTTCACCTGGCGTGTGCCGGGACGTCTCGCGTCCGACGTCCGGCACCGCGTTCACCCGCAGATCGCAGGTGGGGGATCCGTCAGCCCGCCACGGTCAGGACGTCAGTGATGCCACCAGCTCGCGCAGCAGGTCGTCGGTCCCCGGCATGACCCCGTCGATGAGGCGGTCGGCCGACTCCCGCACGATCTCCGGGGTCTCCGGGGAGAGGACGCCGACACAGAGTGTCCGGTCCAGGCGGTCGTCGTCGCGGAGGGACGCGAGCATCCGCCAGACGGTGACGTCCGTGCGGTCATCGCCCACCGACAGCACGGAACGGATCGCGGGGGCGCCGGCCAGGAGGGCGCGCACGGCCGTGCCCT
>CALMEC010000114.1 GCA_937862675.1 uncultured Actinomycetes bacterium | reverse complement strand
CCGGATCGGGCTGCTCGCCGACGAGCTCCGTGTCCAGCGGCTCCAGATGGGTGATCGCCGCGTCAACACCGGGAACCACGTCGACGATCGTCGCCTCGATCGTGTCGGCGATGCGGTGCGCCTCGGCGAGGGACATGGCCGGCGGCAGCTTGGCGTGGAGGGTGATCTCGGTGCGCCCCGACGGGTGGATCACGCGGACGTTGTGGATCTCCCGCACACCGGTGACCCGGAGGGCGGCGGCCAGAGCGCGCTCGCGCATGTCGTCCGGAGGATCGCCCGGTTCGACGTGGACGATGACGTCGGACCCCGGGAGGGCGCTCTGCACCGCGTCCTCCACCATGTCCGCGGCGGCGTGTCCCTCGGCCAGGGCGGCGGAGGGGGAGACGCGGATGACGGCGTCGGCGAAGGGGCGGCCGCCGGCCACGCGGACACGGAGGCGTTCCAGGGAGATGTCGGGTCCCAGGGTGGCGATCGCGTCGCGGGCCCGCGCCTCGGCCACGTCGTCGGCCCGGTCCATGAGGACGTCGATGTTCACCCGCACCATCCGGACGGCGGCGACGAACACCAGGACGGCGATGAGCAGCGCGGCACCCGCGTCCGCCCAGTGGTACCCGGCGCGTGTCAGGGCCAGCCCGACGAGCACGGCGATCGTGCCCGCGAGGTCACTGGCGAAGTGAAGTGCGTTGGCTTCGAGGGCGGCGCTCTGATGGCGCCGGGCGGCACGGCGTGACATCACCATGCGGGTGACGTCCACGACGATCACGATCCCCAGGACGAGGAACGCCCACCAGGCGGTGGTCACGTGCGGGGGCTCGTCGGCCGCGAGACGGCGGACGGCCGCATAACCGATGACGACGCTTGCGATCCCCAGGATGGCGCACTCGGCGAGGGCGGAGAGGTGCTCGGCCTTGCCGTGCCCCCAGGGGTGGGAACGGTCGGCGGGGCGGCCGGAGACGCCCACCGCGAGGAAGGTGAGCAGTGCGGCGACAAGGTCGGTACCGGAGTGCAGTGCCTCCGACACGAAGCCGAGACTGTTGGCGGCGAGGCCGACGCTCAGCTTGAGGGCGATCAGGAACGCCGCGGCGAAGACCGAGACGAGCGCGGTGCGGCGGGCCGGTGACACGGCCGCATGTTGTCATGCCGTGGCCGGTTCCGGTCGCCGTTGCGTCGCCGGCGGTCCGGACGACCCGACCGGTGACCGGAAGCGGCCGGGGCGTTAGGCTCCGGCGCGTGCCTCCACGCCGATCTCTCCTCCACCGGGCCGATCGCCGGACTCCGGCCGGAGCCCGGACCGCCGCGCTCGTGGCGGCGCTGAGTGCGTCGCTGACCCTCGGCATAGCCGTCGCGACCGCCTCGGTCATCGCCGACGGCGCACGCGACACGGTGTCCGCGGACGGCGCCGACCGGTCGTCGACGGCGACCGGACGCGTTCTGCGCGTCGGACCGGGAAGGGCGTTGAGGACACCCTCTGCGGCGTCGGCGGTGGCCCGCGGCGGGGACACCGTCCACCTCGATGCCGGCACCTATCCGGGGGATGTCGCGACCTGGACGCAGGACGACCTCACGTTGCGCGGGGCGGGCGGCCCGGTGAACCTGCCGGCCCACGGAAGGAATGCCCAGGGGAAGGCCATCTGGGTGATCGCCGGGGACCGCACCCGCGTGGACGGCATCACGTTCACCGGAGCGCGGGTCCCCGATGGCAACGGAGCGGGCATACGCCAGGAGGGCACCGGTCTCGTGATCACCCGGTCGGTGTTCCGCGGCAACCAGAACGGCATCCTCGCAGGGGCCGATCCGAGGAGTGACATCGTCATCCGCGGTTCACGGTTCATCGCGAACGGTGCCGGTGACGGTTACACCCACAACATCTACATCGGCGAGGTTCGGTCGCTGACGGTCACAGGATCCGTGATCGCCTCGGCGTCGGTGGGACACGAGGTGAAGTCGCGGGCGGCCCGGACCGTCCTCCAGGGCAACCTCATCACCGACCGGAACGGGACGGCGAGCTACTCGGTCGATCTCCCCAACGGCGGTGCCGCACTGATCGCCGGCAACGTCCTCGTGCAGGGGCCGCGCTCGGAGAACCCGGCGCTTATCTCGTACGGCGCCGAGGGGCTGACGCATCCGTCGCGGCAGCTCTGGGTGGTCAACAACACGCTCGTCAACCGGCGTTCCTCCGGCACGTTCGTGGTGGTCGCCGACGGCGCCCGGGCCGAGATGCGCAACAACCTGCTCGTCGGACCGGGACGAGCCGTCTCGGGATCGGCCGGGATCCGGGCGGATCGTCGTGTGACGACGGGCGCGTTCGTCGCCCCGGCACGCGAGGACTACCGCCTGCGGACCACATCCGTGGCCGTGAACCGCGGTGTCGTCGTTCCAGTGTCACGACGAGCGGTCTGGGAGTTCGCCGCTCCGGTGGGGCAGATGCGGCGGCCGGTGGTGGGCCGCCCCGACCTCGGCGCATTCGAGCTCCGTCCGGTCACGCGTCCCCGGTGAGGTCGCCCGCCGGGTGACGGACCCGGTCGCCGTCAGGACGAGGGGTGGTCCTCTCCGGGCGGTGACTGGTCGCGGAGGAAGCGCTCGAACTCGGCGGCGATCGCATCACCGCTCGGGATCTGACCGAACGCGTCGGCCTCGTCCGTCTGGGCGTCGTAGGTGCGCTCGAGCTCGTCGATCATGGCGGACGCCTGGGGGCTGGAGGCGACGGCCTCCTCGATCTGCCGCCGGTAGTCGGCGACGTCCTGTTCCATCCCCGCGTAGTCCGGACGGATGCCCAGCAGGGTGTTGAGCGCGTGCAACAGCGTCAGGGACGCATCCGGGTTCTGCCCGCCGCCGATGTAGTGGGGGATGGCGGCCCATAGGGACATGCCCGGGATCCCTCGCTCCACCGCGGACGCGTGGAGCATGCTGGTGATGCCGGCGGGGCCCTCGTAGTCGGGGCGTCGCGGGTTCAGCGCCTCGGTGATCTCGGGCGGCGTCGAGATGGCGCTGACCCTCACCGGCCGGGTGTGCGGGACGTCGGCGATGAGCGCGCCCAGTGTCACGAGATGCGTCACCCGGAGGTCCTGCGCGACGTCGAGGATCCAGCGGCAGATGCTGGGCCAGCGCATCGACGGTTCCGGCCCGCGGATGAGCAGGAGGCCCGGGCTCACGTCCGGCGGCGTCGCCCACAGCTCGAGCTGCGGCAGGCGTACGGGACCGTCGATCGAGCCGTCGGCGATGGACACCCGCGGGCGGTGGCTCTGGAAGTCGAAGACCTGCTCGGAGTCCGCACGGGCGACGCAGGTCGCGCCGAATGTCTCGGCCAGGTAGGTGATGGCACCGCTGGCAGCCTCGCCGGCGTCGTTCCAGCCGCCGAAGGCGGCGAGGAGAACCGGTGAGGGCAGCGCGGTTGGCCGTTCGGCGACCCATTCGATGAGGGGGGAATCCACGCCGTCACGGTACACCATGCGTCGTCCGGCGCCGCCCGTCCCGGCGGGGCCGTCGGCGCCGGACGATCGCGGGCGCCGGACATCCGCGGTGGGTGTCCGGCATGTGCGCGCGTCCCTCCCCGCAGGGGATGTCCACCGCGGCTTCCCGGAGGGAGACGGTCGGTCACCTCCGACCAGGCACCCGCAGGGCGATCGCCGCCCGATGATGCCGACAGCGGCGACCGGACGTCGTGTGCCCGGCCGGAGGTGACCCGAGGCCCGAGGTCGCCGATCGCCGTCCCAGGTCGGGTTTTCCCCGTTCGGGTCGTACGCGGGCACGTCCGTCGGCCCCATCGGCACCGCGAACGGATGGCGACCTGAAGGACGTCGTGCGGCATCCTCGTGCGGGTCCATGGAGCGGACGATCGCGAACCTCCCGGAGCACGCGGAGCACCCGGTGGGCGTGCCACGTCATTTCCCGGCGAGCGACTCCCGGTACCGCCGGGCGGCGTCCACGAGTGCGGTGAAGAGGGCCAGGTCCTCGCCCTCCTCGGGATGCCACTGGACGCCCACGGCGAAGCCGTCGCCGGTGGACTCGAGCGCTTCGATGGTCCCGTCGTCGGACCACGCGACCGGCCGGAGGCCGTCGCCCACCGCTCCCGCCGCCTGATGGTGGTGCGAGAGGACCGGCGCCACGTCGCCCAGGATCGACTGGAGGCGGCTGCCCGGCTCCACCGCCACGTCGTGCTCCGAGAACACCCCGACGACCTCGCGGTGCCCGGTGATCCCGATCGCGTCCGGAAGGTGCTGGATGATGTCGCCACCGCGCGCCACGTTCATCACCTGGATGCCGCGACAGATCCCCAGGACCGGGATGCCGCGATCCATCGCGGCGGCCGTGAGGGCGAGCTCGGCGCCATCGCGTCCGTGCTGCGGGGCCTCCGTGGACCGGTCCCGCTCGGCGCCGTACCGGCCGGGATCGATGTCCTGTCCGCCGGCCAGCACGAGTCCGTCGAGGACGTCGAGGATGCGCTCCTGCCCGTGATCGGCGGGCGGGATGATGAGGGTACGGCCGCCGGCCCGGTGGATGGCGTCCACGTAGACCCATCCCACCACGGCGGCCTTCCCCTCCCACACGGCCCAGCGCGCCGGTTCGGCGTAGCTGGTGAGCCCGATGAGCGGCGGGAAGGAGTCGTTCACCCGGTGAGTGTGCCACGCGGCGCCACGCCGACGCCGGGTTGCCGACCGTCTCCGATTCGCCAGAACCTGCCAACAAGAAACGGCGACCACCGGGATTGGACAGAATGATCACGGCAGACAGATGAACGCCCCACCGCGACGAGAGGATCCATCCCCATGATGATCACCGATCTTTCAAAGCGGGTCATCCCGTTCCGGCCGCACGATGCGAAGTCCGTGGGCGAGGGTTCCTTCTACATCGACTCCATCACCTGGCTGAACGGTGACCACATCGAGATCGGTGAGAAAGTGGGCTTCAACTCCGGATGCTGGGTCAACGGGTACGGCGGGATCACGATCGGTGACGGCACCATCATCGGCCCGGGCACGATGATCCACACCGCCAACCACGAGACCGACCCCGGCCGCCCCATCCCGGAGCAGGGCTGGGAGAACCGGCCGGTCACCATCGGCGCCGGCGTGTGGGTCGGCATGGGTGTGTGCATCCTGCCGGGTGTCACCATCGGGGACGGGGCCATCGTCGGCGCCGGGGCCGTGGTCACCAAGGACGTCGAGCCGT
>CALMEC010000113.1 GCA_937862675.1 uncultured Actinomycetes bacterium | reverse complement strand
GTGGACCCCCGGACATCGCGGCCGGCCGCCGAGAACCCCCCGCCCCCCGCCGCGGACCCATCCGATGCGTGGAGGCGGATGCGTCATCCACGGCGGGGGAACCTAAAGGCCGAACCGGCGGCGGCCGATGGCTCTCGTGATGCAAGGACGTCTCACGAAGATGGCAGGACGCCGTCTCCCCATCCGGCGGACACTGGCCGCCGCGATCGCCCTGTCCGCAGTGGCGGCGGTACCCGCGCTCGGGCAGCAGTGGGTCGCCGTCCCCACCCCGGGACCCGCCCAGCCCGCGACCGGCACATGGCAGGTCACCCCCTCCTCAGGCGACCCCACGAATCTGTGGCAGGCCACCCCCGGTGAGGGATCGCCCACCGCCACCACCACCACGACGACGTCCCCGACGTCGGTGGACGCATCCGACATCCTGAGCAACTTCGCGGCCGTCGCCCAGGCCAACTCGACCGCGGCCGTCCCGCCGTCCCCGCCGGCGGCGGTCGACGTCCCCGACTCCGCCACCGTGGACGTCCAGCTGGATCCCGACCACCCGGCGCTGGTCGCGCTGCGCGCGGCGGAGAGCGATCTGAACGACGTCTCCGGTGCCCTCGCGGGCGTCCGGTCGAAGATCGACCAGGCGGGCCCGGGCGCCGCGGAGGCCCTGCAGGCGCAGGCTGCGTCGCTGGAGGCGAAGCAGGACACCCTGCAGACGAAGGTCGACGGGCTGCGCGCCAAGGTCGATGCCGCCCTCGCGGCGAAGCGCAAGAAGGCCGAAGAGGACGCCGCGCGGGCACAGGCGGCCCAGACGCTCAGCGTGGGCTTCCCCACCGTCACCGGCACCGTGCCGTCGATCAATCCGGGCCTGGCGAGCCAGCTGGACACCTACCTGACATCGAAGGGGAGTCCGCTGTCGGGGCTCGGCAACGCCTTCGTCTATTACGGCGGCGAGTCCGGCGTGGACCCCCGCTTCCTCGTCGCGATCTCCGGCGCCGAGACCAGTTTCGGCACCTACGGCCCCTCGCAGACGATCCACAATCCGTTCGGGATGGGCCCGGGCATCGTCTACCCGACCTGGCAGGACGCCATCGCCGGCGCCGCCCGGAACCTCGGAGGCCGTCTCTACAAGGGTTCGTCCCTCATCACGATCAGTCAGATCCAGCGGCGCTGGGCGCCGGAGGGCGCAGGCAACGATCCGTCCAACCTCAACAGCAACTGGTACCGCAACGTCAGCCGCTACTACACGGAGCTCGGCGGGGACGCCAACGGCAGCGTGTTCATCGGACAGGCCGCCCAGCCGACCGCGATCCCGGTCGCCCCGGGCGTCGCGCCCGGCATCCAGGGAACGGTGGCCGCCCCGACGGCCTACGGCATGGCGGTCGCGGTGCCCGGTGGCGGACGGAACACCGGTGCGGCGGCCCTCGCGCTGGCGCAGACCTACCTCGGCGTCCCCTACGTCTGGGGCGGCACCTCGCCGAAGGGCTTCGACTGCTCCGGCCTCGTCCAGTACGTCTACGCGAAGCAGGGCGTGACCATCCCGCGTGTCGCCGCCGACCAGGCGAAGGTGGGGACGCCGATCGCACCCGAGCAGCTTCAGCCCGGTGACGCCGTGTTCTTCGCCGACCGCTCCGGCTACATCCATCATGAGGGCATGTACGTGGGCGGCGGTCTCTTCATCCACGCGCCGCACACCGGCGACGTCGTGAAGATCAGCTCGCTCTACGAGCCCTACTACGCCACCCAGTACGCGGGAGCCCGCCGCTACTAGACGGGTCGTTCCACGGGACCGTCGACGTGGGACGCGTCAACGATGGATGCGGGACGGACTCCACGCGTCCAACCACCGGGCGCGCCGGTGGGCAGGGTGGTCCTCCCGAGTCGTCCGGTGGCGTCCGCGCCGCCGATCGCCAGGCCATCACGGCTGGACGCACCGGCGGCACCGGGGAGGTGATCCGCCGGACGACATCCACTCCCTCGATGCGTCATCCCGACGCGCCGACGGGCGTACCGCAGTCGCGGCAGAAACGATCGTTCTCGCGCACGACGGCGCCGCACGACCCGCATCGGGGGACCGGCTCGGGCTGACGGGCCCCGCACGCACTGCAGAACCGCGCTCCGGCCTCCACGGCGGCACCGCACTCGGCGCAGTCCGGTTCCCCGCCGGAGCCCATGACGCGGGTGACCCCCTCATGGGAGGCCGTGGGATACGGCGACTCGATCCTGCGCGGCGCCGGAGCCGGAGGGGGCGGCGGCGAGCTGAGAAGCGGCTCCCGGCGCGCGGCGGCCGGCCATGCGTCCTCGGGCGGCGTGGGAGCCGACGCCGTAGGCGACGGTGCGGGAGGGGCGGGACGGGGATCCCGGGAACCCAGGGCCAGCGCGCCCAGGATCATCGCCAGTATCCATGCGACCCCGCCTCCGATCAGCAGATAGAACCCGACCGACAGCCCGAGGTCGGCACCGACGGCGTCGCGATCGGCGATCAGGCCGAACACCACGATCACCGCGAGCGCCACCGACCAGAGAAGCGGTACCAGTGC
>CALMEC010000112.1 GCA_937862675.1 uncultured Actinomycetes bacterium | reverse complement strand
ATGGAGTCCAGGCGCGAGCTGATCTCCTTGATCGTCCCCGCCTGCACCTGCTCCTCGAAGAAGTTGTAGGTGATCGTCGTGCGGCCCGGCCCCTGGCTGATGACCTGCGCCAGGACGAAGTTGATGATGAGCAGCACCCCGACGATGAGCCAGAGGCGCCGGGGGTTCCCCGGCATGCGCCGCCGCCCGGCCGGCTGGGAGTCCTTCTCGCCCTCGATGCGCCAGTTGGGGGGATCCGGCTTCGGGCGCCGGTGGCTGTGTTCTGATCCGTCTCCGTCAGTCACGGACTGCACATGATGGCAGGTGCCCGCGCAAAAGGTCAGAGCCTGGTGCGCGGGCGACGGACGGCGCATCCCTCGACCGGGATCCTGGACCGGCGCGTCGACGGGGCATCGTCCGGACGAGACGACGGACGCCGCCGGCCCGGGTGGAGTCACGATGACGCGCGCGACCGGGAGATGTCCGTCGCGTCCCCCGGGGGGTGGCCGGGCTAACGCCCCGCGTCGGCGTCGCGATTCGACCCGGTACCGTCACCACGCCGGTCTGAGGCCCGCGACCGCCGCCCGTCCATGACCGTCGTGGTGTCGTCCTCCTCCGGCGGCAGTGGCGGTACCGGGCGAAGGGGGATCGGGCGGGGAGGCACCCCGTCCGCCGCCTGACGCTCGGTGCGGGCCGCCTGCTCGGCCATCGTCCGTGCCGCCTGGGCGCGGGCCGCGCGGACCTGACGGCGGTGCAGGAACTCCGCGTTCAGCTCGCCGCCCACGAGGAACATCAGGCCGCTGAAGTACAGGAAGTTCATGTAGACGAAGATCGTCCCGAGGGTTCCGTAGACGCCGCTGAAGTTGTGGATCGCCTGTGCGTAGAGCGACACGAGCGACGTCGAGCAGTACCAGGCGGCGGTCGAGAGGAGCGCACCCGGGATGATGTCCCGGAATCCCAGCCGCATCTGATTGGGGCCGAAGCGGTAGAGCAGGACCAGGAACACGAAGATCGTGAGGAGACCGGCGGGGCTCGTGAGGCTGTCGCCCAGGTTGCTCGTCGAGCGGCTGGCCCCGATCCACTCCGCGACGCCGACGGCCAGCCGCTCGCCACCCGCGAGGGCCAGCACGCTGGCCACCGCGAGCAGTACCGTGCCCATCGTGAGGACCATGTTGATGCCCTTCGCCCGGATCCAGCGCCGATGGGGAAGGCGCTGGGCACGGTCCAGCCCGTCCACGAGCGCTCCGATGGCGTTGGACGTCATGTAGACGGCCACCAGCGCGGCGCCGATGATGACGAAGCCTGCCGCGGCACCCGACGCGACCGTCCGGTTGAAGGCGTCCGCGAGGCCGCTGATGCCCGGGATGGTGGCCTCGAGCTTCGAGAAGAGCGACCGGTAGGCGTCCGGGCCGGCGATGCGGATGGCGGTGACGACCACGAACAGGAACGGGATCGTGGCCAGGAACGCGTTGAACGCGAACTGGCTGGCGGTCGCGGTGACGCCGTTCCCCATGCAGCGCCGGAGCGTCGACAGGAAGACCCCCCAGACCCACCGGGGGAAGCGGACGAACGGCGCGGTGATGACGGTTGAGATATTCACGGGAGCACGGCCGGCGCCGTGGCACGGAACCGGCGTCCGATCAGTCTAGAGGCCCTCATCGCTCCGGGAAACGGACCCGGCGCCCAGGGCCTTTCGCCTCCCGCCGCCCGGATTCCTGCCGGAGCGGGCCATCAGCCGATCCGCGACGCCTCGATCGCGCGGGTCATGAGCGCGTCGTGTGCGTTCAGCGCCGGTGCCCCGTTGTCCTCGACCCGTCGCCACGCCCCGTCGGCGGACAGCGTCCACGAAAGCGCGGTGTCGCGGCGGCACATGTCCAGGATCGTCGCGAGTTCCTCCCGCGCCGCGGGGTCCTCGACCGGGACGAAGGCCTCCACGCGGTTGTCCAGGTTCCGGACCATCATGTCGGCCGACCCGATCCAGTACTCCGTCTCGTCGCCCACGCGGAAGGCCAGGATCCGCGTGTGCTCCAGGAACCGCCCGACGATGCTGGAGACGCGGATCGTCTCGCTCAGCCCCGGAAGGCCGGGGCGCAGACCGCAGATGCCGCGCACGAAGAGGTCGATGGGCACCCCGGCCTGCGAGGCCCGGTAGAGCGCCTGGATGATCTCCGCGTCGATGATGGCGTTCATCTTCATCGTGATGGACGCCGGGACTCCGGATCGGTGCGCCGCGATGACGCGGTCGATCTGGGCGATGATGCCGGCCCTCATGTGCTCGGGCGCGACGAGGAGCTTGCGGTACTTCGGCACGCGCCCGAAGCCCGTCAGGTAGTTGAAGAGATCGGCGATGTCCTCGGTGATGTCCGGGCGGGCGGTGAAGAGCCCGACGTCCGTGTAGAGGCGTGCGGTCGCCGGGTGATAGTTCCCGGTGCCGATGTGGGCGTAGCGACGCAACTTTTCGTCTTCACGACGCACGACGAGCGCGATCTTCGCATGGGTCTTCATCCCGACCTGCCCGTAGACCACGTGGACCCCCGCCCGCTCCAGGGCACGGGCCCACCCGATGTTGCGCTCCTCGTCGAACCGTGCCTGGAGTTCGACCAGGCAGACCGTCTGCTTGCCCGCACCCGCAGCCTTGATGAGTGCGGGGATGATGGGCGTGTCGCCGCTGGTCCGGTAGATCGTCTGCTTGATCGCGACGACCTCGGGGTCGGCGGAGGCCTGGTCGATGAACGCCCCCACAGACGACTCGAAGTCGTCGTAGGGGTGATGCACCAGGATGTCGGACTGACGCATCGCGGCGAAGATGTCCGGCTCGCCGTCCTCCGCGTGGAAGCGCGGATGGACCCGCGGCGTCCAGGCGCGCAGCATCAGCCGGCTGCGCTTGGGGTCCATCAGCTCCCAGAGCGACGTCATGTCGAGGAGTCCGGAGACCCGGTAGACGTCGCGGGACTCGACGCCCATCTCGTCCCGGAGTTCGGAGATGATGGCCTTTCCCGCGCCGCGCTCGACCTCCAGGCGCACCACGTCGCCGAAACGGCGGTGACGGAGCTGTGCCTCCACCGCGTCCATCAGGTCGGTGACGTCGATCCCGCCGTCGAAGTCGGCGTCGAGTCGGATGAATTCGCGGTCGGTGATGCCGAGCGCGTCGTAACGCACTGCCGCCGCGAGCGCGGATTGCGGCAGCGCCGCCGCCGCAACCATGAAATCGACGATGGCGCGGATATCGGCATCATCCAGCTCGCGGTGACCGCCGCGGGCCGCCATGGTGGTGTTGGGCACACCTTCAATCGCGGCCTGATAGGACAGGTTGAGACTTTCGAATGTCGGGCCGGCTTTCATCGCCGCCAATTCATGCAGCCCGGCGGCACGCAGCCAGCGCGGCCAGTCGTGCGGGCGCGTCGCGGAATGGATGAGGACGTGGCCGCGCAGATCCAGCGGATGGCGCAGCTTGCGGCGCAGCTTCGGGGCGCAGACCGGAAAGACGTCGATCGGCGCGAGCGCGATCGAATCATGCCCCGGCAGCCGGCCATCGCCGATGCGCACGACGGCGTCGTATCCGTCGTCGACGGCGTCGACCGCCGCCAGCGACGTGGCAAGCTGCAGGTCGATGCCGGGATGCAGGTCGTGGAACTTCCGCCAGCGCGGCATCAGCCAGCGCATCGCGAATGTCGGATAGGCGCAGATCGACAGCGGTCCGGGGTGGTTGCGGCCGCGTACCTTGTCGGCGGCCAGC
>CALMEC010000111.1 GCA_937862675.1 uncultured Actinomycetes bacterium | reverse complement strand
GATCTGTGCGCCGGTGTACGAGGCGACCGTGGAGATGCCCATCTTGGACATCACCTTCAGGATGCCCTTGCCGCATGCCTTGATGTAGTTGCGGACGGCCTTGACCGGGTCCTTCATGCCGGTCATGCCCTGGGCGATCATGTCCTCGATCGTCGCGAACGCCATGTACGGGTTGATGGCGGCCGCCCCGTATCCGATGAGCAGGCACATGTGGTGGCACTCGCGGGCGTCGCCGACCTCGACCACGAGGCCAACCCGGGTGCGGCTCTTCTCGCGGATGAGGTGGTGGTGCACGGCGCTCGTGAACAGCAGCGAGGGGATCGGCGCCAACTCGGCCGTCGAGCCGACGTCGCTCAGGATCAGGATCTGCGCACCGGCCGCGATCTCCATGGACGCCTGCTCGCGGATCTCGTCCAGCGCGCGGCTGAGGCCGGCCTGGCCGTCGGCGACGCGGTAGAGGCACGGGATGACGGCGGCGCGGAAGTCCTGGGTCTCCGGATGGTGCGCGACCTCCTTCAGCTTGAGGAGCTCCTCGTTGGTGATGATCGGATGGGAGATCGCGATCTGACGGCAGGACTCGGGACCCGGCGCCAGGAGGTTGCGCTCCGGTCCCAGCGTCCCGCTGAGCGCCGTGACGAGCTCCTCGCGCATGGCATCGAGCGGCGGGTTGGTGACCTGGGCGAAGAGCTGCTGGAAGTAGTCGAAGAGCACCCGCGGACGGTCGGAGAGCACCGCCACGGGGGTGTCCGTGCCCATCGAGCCGGTGGGCTCGACCCCGTCGCGCGCCATTGGCTCGAGGATGATCTTGAGTTCCTCGGTGGTGTACCCGAACACCTGCTGGCGGGCGAGCACGTCGGAGTGCGGCTCCATCTCGAGCGGCGGCACGGCGAGGTCGTCGAGGTGGACGAGGTTCTCGTCCATCCACCGCCCGTAGGGCTGGTGGCCGGCGAGCTGCGACTTGATCTCCTCGTCGCCGACGATGCGGCCGACGGCGGTGTCGACGAGGAAGATCTTCCCGGGCTGGAGGCGGCCGCGCGTGACGACCTTCTCCGGCGGGACCTCGATGAGCCCGGACTCGGAGCCCATGATGACGAGGTCGTCCGAGGTGACGACGTAGCGCGAGGGGCGCAGCCCGTTGCGGTCGAGGACGGCCCCGATGACCGTGCCGTCGGTGAACGCGATGGAGGCCGGCCCGTCCCAGGGCTCCATGATGGAGGAGTGGAAGCGGTAGAAGTTCTTCCGCGCCTCGTCCATCTCGGTGTGATGCTCCCAGGCCTCGGGGATCATCATCAGGACGGCGTGGGGCAGCGAGTAGCCGCCCATGTGAAGCAGCTCCAGCACCTCGTCGAACGAGGCCGAGTCGCTGGCCTCGTCGTGGCAGATGGGGAAGATGCGGTCCAGGTTACCGTTGAAGAGGGGGCTCTCGAGCAGCGCCTCTCGCGCGCGCATCCAGTTGCGGTTGCCCTGCACGGTGTTGATCTCACCGTTGTGGCTGATGAACCGGAACGGGTGGGCGAGCGGCCAGGACGGGAACGTGTTGGTGGAGAACCGCGAGTGCATCATCGCCAGGGCCGAGTCGACGCGGTCGTCGCGGAGATCCGGGAAGAACTCGTCCAGCTGGCCGGGGGTGAGCATGCCCTTGTAGACGAAGGTGCGGCTGGAGAGGCTCGGGATGTAGCAGCCGCCGGTCGACAGCGGGCCGGCCAGGGCCTCGACGCGCTTGCGCACGATGAACGCCCGGCGCTCGATCTCGAGGCCGTGGCTGCCCGAGATGAAGATCTGGCGGAAGTGGGGCATGGCGGCGAGCGCCTGGGCGCCCAGACCCGACGGGTCGGTGGGCACGTCACGCCAGCCGAGGACGGTCATCCCCTCCTCGCGCACGATGTCCTCGATGAGCTGGGTGACCGTGCGCTCGGCCTCCCGGTCCTTCGGGAGGAACACCATGCCGGAGGCGTATGCGCCCTCCGCGGGGAGTGCGAAGTCCACCACGCTGCGGAAGAACCCGCTGGGCAGCTGGATGAGCGCGCCGGCGCCGTCACCGGTGTTCGTCTCGGCGCCGCGGGCTCCGCGGTGGTCCAGGTTGATGAGCGCTTCGACGCCCATCCGGACGATGTCGTGGCTGCGATGCCCCTTCATGTGGACGACGAACGCGACACCACAGGCGTCGTGTTCGAAACGTGGGTCATAGAGCCCAGAACGGGCAGGGGGCTGTGTGCGTGACTGGCTGATCGTTGTCCTCCGAGCGCGAAGGGCCAGAATTTCCGGGCGAGGTACCTTACCGAGCGTGGGCGCTCGTCGCCACATGCCGGGGATTGCAGGCCGTTTCCGGCAGCTCGCGTCGGTCACGCAGCACGCGCGTGGAATGAGTATCGCATGGGTTTCGCGAATCGCGGTTTGTCCATGTGTACATCCGCGGGTCCGGCCCTTTGGCCATATGGCGAATCGCGCACGGGGATCACGCGTCACCGGGGCCGTGGCATAGTAGGGCGATGGTCCAGGTACAGCTCCCTCCGAAGGAACGCACCAGCGGTCCCGGATCCGGGACCGGTGCGGGGGACCCGGTCTCGATCATCGTGCTGAACGACGATCACAACACCTTCGAGGGCGTCGCGACGGTCCTCGCCTCTCATCTGCCCGGTGTCGACTTCGCCCGGGGGATGTCGTTCGCCAACGCCATCCACACCAGCGGCAGTGCCCGGGTCTGGCGTGGCGATCGCGAGGTGGGCGAGCTCTACTGGGAACAACTTCGGGACGCCGGGCTGACGATGGCGCCCCTGGCGTAGGCCGGCACCGGTCCGAGAGCACCCCCGCGGAGACGGCGAGGAGGCGTGGCCCGTGCGGGTCGCCTCGGCTCGCGGGCCGGGGGACTGCCCCTCAGGTGGTCCGGGCGGGTGGATCGATCGATCGTCGGGTCCCGTCATCGCTATCCTCCCGCTCCGATGCGCCCCGTACCCGGACACCGTCGCTCGATGAGTAATGCCACGGAGGCGTGGATCTGCCGCCGGGGACATGCATCACGCCGCGATTTCCGTGGCACCA
The DNA here is from genome assembly GCA_937862675.1 of uncultured Actinomycetes bacterium. Taxonomy (GTDB): domain Bacteria; phylum Actinomycetota; class Thermoleophilia; order Miltoncostaeales; family Miltoncostaeaceae; genus CALMEC01. Next base: position 1,442 of record CALMEC010000111.1, on the reverse strand, counting down.
TCCGTCCCGGTCTCGGATGAGCGGCGGGCTGGCCGCACTCCTGGACGATGTCGCCGCCCTGGCGAAGATGGCGGCGGCGTCCGTCGACGACGTCGGGGCAGCAGCCGGGCGTGCCAGCGCGAAGGCCGCCGGGGTGGTCATCGACGACACGGCGGTGACGCCGCGCTACGTGCAGGGGCTCACCGCCGAGCGCGAGATCCCGATCGTGAGGCGGATCGCGCGCGGATCGATCCGGAACAAGCTGGTGTTCATCATCCCGGCGATCATGATCCTCAGCCAGTTCGCCGAGTGGGTCGTGACACCCCTCCTCATGCTGGGCGGCTGCTATCTCTCCTTCGAGGGCGCCGAGAAGCTCTGGGAGCGCGTCTCGGCGCACGAGGAGCCGGTCGAGGCGCGGCCGGTTGCGATGACCGGGAAGGAACAGGAGGAGTCGCTGGTGTCGAGCGCGATCCGCACCGATCTCATCCTCTCGGCCGAGATCATGGTGATCGCGCTGCGCGAGGTCGCGAACGAGGCCTTCTTCTCCCGGCTCGTCATCCTCGTCTTCGTCGCCCTGGTCATCACGGCGCTGGTGTACGGCGCGGTCGCGCTCATCGTGAAGATGGACGACATCGGACTCGCGCTGACCCAGCGGTCCTCCGAGGGGGCGCGGCGACTCGGGCGCCGGATGGTCCGCGCCGTGCCGACGGTCATGGCCGTGCTCTCAAACGTGGGGATCGTCGCGATGATCTGGGTCGGCGGGCGCCCCCTTCCGTCGGGCGCCGATGATCTCGGCTGGCACCGGCCGTACGGCCTGGTCCATGACGCGGAGCACGGGGTGGACGGCGTTCCCGGCATCGGCGGGGTGCTGGGGTGGGCCGTCAACACCGCGCTCTCGTTCGTGCTCGGGCTGGGGGTCGGGGCCGTGATCGTGGCCGTCATGCACCTCGGCCGCCACCGCAGGGGCGCGAAGGGCGCGGCGGCTCACTGAGAAGGGCCCGGATCGCGGGACGCGGTGCCCCTCAGGCCGCCGCGGCGAGGCGTTCCGTCACCCGGTGGTCGATCGCCTCACGTGCGGCCTCGCGATCGGCGACACCCTCCTGGGCCAGGGACGTCGTCCTCTCGGTGAGGCGGCGGCCCATCGAGGCGTCCTCGCCGAGGACGCTCCACAGCGGGGGGTCCTCCGGCCGGGCGAGCACCCCGACCTGGAGGACGAGGCCGGTGCGCCGCCGGATCTGCGAGAGGCCGCCGACCTTGCGGCCGTCGACGAGTACCTCCCACGGTGAGATCCCGGCGAAGCATGAGACGGCGGCCAGCTCCGGGTCGTTGCGGGAGTGCGCCTCGTCGGGCGGTACCGCCCGGGCGGGCAGGCCGACGTCCGTGAGCCCCTGGGCGATGGCGGATCCGATCCATTCGTATGCCGCCGTGATGTCCCGCGTGTGGAGCGGATGGGTGCGGGGGAG
>CALMEC010000110.1 GCA_937862675.1 uncultured Actinomycetes bacterium | reverse complement strand
CCGTATGGCCCCCCCCGGGCTCTCCCGCCCTGGCGTCCGCCTGCCCGGGCCGGCCGGCCGCGGGGAGGCGGGCACCGTCGCCCGGCTCATCGGGGAGCCCGGCCGGCCGTCCACTGCCGCATCGCCGTCGCTCACGGCCGCCGATCTCGATCCGTCCTGGTTCGCGGGTGCGGATGTGCTCCACATCTCCGGGCACGGGCTTCTGACCGGACCCACCGCGGAGTTCGCCGCCGCCGCCGCCGAGATGGCGCGTCCCGCGGGTGTGCGCATCTCCGTCGACCTTCCCAGCGCCGAGATGATCCGCTACTGGGGGCCCGAATCCGTCGCCGGACGGCTGCTTCGCCTGCGGCCCCGCGTCCTGTTCGGCGCAGAGGATGCACTGGACGCCCTCGGCATCCGGCCGTCCGTGCCGGTCGTGGTCGTCACCCGGGCCGACGGCGGGGTGCAGGTCCGTCGGCGCGGCCAGGTGCGGGAGATCCCCGCGCCGGATGTCGCGATCGTCGACTCCACCTGCGTCAATGACGCGTTCGTCGCCGGCTTCCTGCTCGGTGCGGACCTGGACGACTCCATCGACCGTGCCCGGCGGGCCGCGGCGATGTGCCGCGGCTGCTCGGGACAGCTGCCGGCGATACGCGAGGGAGTCGCCTCCGCCTCGTCGTCCGTACCGTGATCCGCGTCGCCGACGAGATCCGCGTCGCCCTCGACGAGGGACGTGCGGTCGTCGCGCTCGAGACCACCCTGGTGTCGCACGGATTCCCGCATCCGGACGGCGTCCTCGTGGCGCGGGCGTCGGAGGACGCGGTTCGTGCCAGCGGCGCCGTGCCGGCGACCGTCGGCATCGTGGACGGGGAGATCCGGATCGGGCTCACCTCCGACGAGATCGATCGCTTCGGGGCCGAGGCCGACCATGTCCGCAAGTGCGGCCCGCGCGACATCGCCGCGTGTGTCGCGCAGGGCGTGCGGGGGGCGACCACCGTCGGCGCGACCGTCACCATCTGCCGCGCGGCCGGCATCGCGGTGATGGCGACCGGCGGACTGGGCGGGGTGCACCGGGAGTTCCCCGAGCCCCCGGACGTCTCCGCGGATCTGCCGGCCCTGGCGTCCTGCCCCGTCATCACCGTGAGCGCGGGGATCAAGTCCCTCCTGGACGTCGCCGCCACCGCCGAGATGCTCGAGACGCTGGGGGTGCCGGTCATCGGATGGAGGACCGACACCGTCCCGCTGTTCTACGCACGCGGGGGCGGACCGCCGGTCTCCGCCCGTGTGACGCTCCCCGCCGACGTCGCGCGCATCGCACGGATCCACTGGGACCTCGGAGGTGGCGCGGTGCTCCTGGTCCGTCCTCCCGACCGGTCGCTGGAGGACATCGCGGCACTCACCGACGCCGCGGTCGCCAGCGCCCGGGCGGCCGGGGTGACCGGACCGGACGTCACACCGGCGGTCCTGCGGATCCTGAACGAGAAGACCGAGGGCCGCACGTCGGCCGTCAACCGTGAGCTGATCGTGGCCAATGCCGCTCTGGCGGGCGAGGTCGCGGTGGCGCTTGCGGGAGTGCGCGACTCCGCATCCTGATCGCGCCGTCTCCCGCCGGCGGGCTCACCCTCCGGCGGGCGCTACGCGGACGCGGGCGTCTCCGCGGACGGCATGGCGGCCGGATGTCGCGACGACCAGCCGTGGCGGTTCCGCCGGGCGCCGATGCCACGGCAGACCAGGTAGATGACGAATGAGATCGTCGTCACGTAGGGGCTGATCGGCAGGCTGCCGCCGAGGGCGAGCAGGATCCCCCCGACCACCGAGACCAGGCCGAAGACCATGCTGAGGATCGGCACCAGGCGCGGAGAGGCGGTGACGCGCATGGCGGCGGCGGCGGGGGTGCAGATCACGCTGAGCACGAGCAGTGCGCCGATGATCTGGACGGCGACGGCCACGCCGAGACCCAGGAGCAGCATGAACGCGGGCGAGAGCAGTCCGACAGGGACGCCACGCGCGGCGGCCAGCTCGGGGTCGGTGCTGGCGAACGCCAGGGGGCGCCAGATCGCGAGCAGCGCGATCACGACGATGATGGCGGTGCCGATCAGCCAGCGCAGCTGCGGGTCGTCGACGGCCACGATCTGACCGGTCAGGAGACCGAACTTGTTGGCCGAGCGACCGTGGTAGAGGGCCAGGAAGAGGACCCCCAGCCCCAGTGCGAAGGGCATGAGGACGCCGATGATCGAGTTGCGGTCGCGGGCGCGGCTGCCGAGCACTCCGATGAGCAGCGCGGCCAGGATCGCCCCGGCGAGGGATCCGATCACGACGTTCAGGCCGATGAGCAGCGCCCCGGCGGCACCGGCGAAGGACATCTCGCTCACACCGTGCACCGCGAAGGGGAGGTCGCGCATCATCACGAAGGCGCTCAGCAGGCCGCCGACGATCCCGAGGACCGCACCCGCGATCAGCGAGTTCTGGACCAGTACGACGAGCTCTCCGTAGTTGGAGAAGTTGAAGACGTCGTTCCAGTTCACCCGCCGGCCTCGTCCGTCTCGGAGTGGTGGCCGTGCCAGCCGCTGTCGGGCGCGCCGGCCACGAGGATGCGCCCGCCCGCGCGGATCACCTCGATCGGCGCGCCGTACATCGCGCTGAGCGTCTGCGACGTCATGACCTCGTCGACGGTCCCGATGCGGAACGTGCCGCCGGCGAGGTAGAGGACCCGGTCGACGAAGGGAAGCACCGGGTTGATCTCGTGGGTCACGAACAGCACCGCCGTTCCGCGTTCGCGGCGGCGCCGGTCGATGAGGCCGGTGATCGTGGCCTGGCTGTTCAGGTCCAGCGAGAGCAGCGGCTCGTCGCACAGGAGGAGCGACGGATCCGCCACCAGTGCCTGTGCCATGCGCACCTGCTGCTGCTCCCCGCCCGAGAGCAGGCCGACGGGCGCGTCGGCGTAGCCGAGCGCACCCACCGACCGGAGTGCCGCGTCCACCTTCCGTGTCGCCTCCCGGCGGCCCCGGCCGAGCCCGATCCCCCAGCGATGGCCGTCGAGGCCCTGGCGCACGACGTCACGGGCGCGCAACGGCGTGAGCGGGTCGATGCGGCGCTGCTGCTGGACGTAGCCGATGTCCGTGCTGCCACGGCGGGCGGGCGCGCCGTTGATCCATACGGAGCCCGTGGTGAGCGACTGGAGGCCGAGGATCGTCCGGAGCAGCGTGGTCTTGCCCGACCCGTTGGCTCCCAACACCGCGATGAACTCACCGGCTGCGACGTCGAGCGTCAGGCCGGACCACAGCCGCCGGGGGCCGAACGCCAGTCCGGCCTCGCTCAGCCGCAGGACAGGTGTGCCCGGGCCGGACCCGGGCACACCGTCACCTTCACGCCCGGCACCGGAGGCGGCTGCTCCGGACGTCGGGGCGGAGGAGGCGGAGGTCACCCGAGCGCGGATCGGATCGCCGACAGGTTCGACTGCATCCAGGAAAGGTAGTCCTTGCCGTCCGGCAGCGTCTCCGTGACGGGGACGACGGCCACGTTGTTGTCCTTCGCCGCCTTGAGCAGGGCCTCCGTCTCGGGACCGGAGGTCTGCTCGTTGTAGACAAGGAGCTTCACGCTCCCGTTCGCGAACAGATCCCGGGTCTCCTTCAGGACACCCGCCGGAACGTCGGTGCCCTCCTCGATCGCCTCGCTGAACTCGTCGGGCGTCTTGTTGACGAGCCCGGCGTTCTCCAGCATGTACAGCGGGACGGGCTCGGTGATCGCGACGCCGGTGCCCCCGTGCGCCGCCTTGATGTCCGCCTCGGTCGCCTCCAATGCCGTCAGCTCGTCGCTGAACGCCGTGGCGTTCTTCCGGAAGGTCGCCGCGTCGTCCGGGTCGGCGGCCGAGAAGGCGGCGGCGATCTCGTCCGCGACCTTCCGAGCCGTCGACAGGTCGTACCAGACGTGCTCGTTCAGGTCGCCGCCCGCGGGGGCGGTCTTACCCGAGATCTGGACCGCGTTCAGCACCTTCGCCGAGTCGTTCTTGGCCGCGCGCAGCATGGTGTCGACGAAGTCGTCGTAGCCGCCGCCGTTCTCGATCACGACGTCGGCCTTGGAGAGGGCCAGCTGGTTCTGGGCGTTGGCCTCGTAGGAGTGCGGGTCCGCGTCGGGACTGGTGATGATCGAGGTGATCTGCACGGTCGATCCGGCAAGGTCGCCGGCGATCTGCTTGGCCACGTCGCCCCACACGTCGGTCGACGCCACGACGGTGACCCGCGTCGTGCCCGAGGTGGAGGTGCCGGTCGACGAGGCGGAGTCCGACGACGAACCGCATGCCGACAGCACGGCTGCGCACGC
>CALMEC010000109.1 GCA_937862675.1 uncultured Actinomycetes bacterium | reverse complement strand
GCGGATACGTGACATCGTCGGCCGCCTGGACGAGCTCGGCGCGCCCGTCTCCTGGGAGAGCGTCGCCGGCCGCACGGGCGGGACCCTCGGGCGTCCGCACGTCGCGGCGGCACTCATCGATGCAGGCCACGTCGCATCGCGGAAGGAGGCGTTCGACGTCTGGCTGGCCGACGGACGCCCGGCGCACGTCCCCCAGCGGGGCCTGGATCCGCGGGAGGCCGTGGGGCTGGTGCGTGAGTGCGGCGGCTGCCCGGTCCTGGCGCATCCGGCGTCCCTGGCCCTCCCCGTCCGGCATCTGTCGTCGTTCGTCCAGCAGCTCGGGGCCTGGGGCCTCGCCGGCATCGAGGTCCACCGTCCCGAGCACCGGCCGGAGCAGCGCGACGCCTACGCCCGGATCGCGAAGCGTCTGCACCTGATCCCCTGTGGCGGCTCGGACTTCCATCGTCCGGGCGGACCGTTCGCGATCGGTGACACCGGAGTGCCCGGCCTCCCGCCCGGGTCCGTGGGGAGGATTCGGGACGAACTGCGGTAGTTTCTGCGAATGACGACCAACAGTGCACTGCCGAACGCGGAGGGCGTCCACTGGGACCTCTCCCGCCTTGTCACGGACGCCGACGAGGCCCGCCGCGAGGTCGACGAGGTCGTGAAGCGCTGTCACGCGTTCGCGGACCGCTACCGGGGGACGATCGCCACCATCGATGCCCCCACGCTTGCGGCGCTGCTGGAGGAGCTGGGCGACCTCGACCGCGACCTGTCGCGCATCGGCTCGTACGCCCATCTCCGCGAGTCCGTCGATGCCACCGGCGCCGAGACCCGCGACCTGGTCGCCCTGATGGGGCGGACGTTCGTCGACGTCGGCAACGCCCTCCGTTTTGTGGAGCTGGAGTGGGTCGCCGTGGACGAGGCGCGTGCCGAGGAGCTGATCGCCTCACCGGAGGTCGCGGCCGACCGCCATCACCTCCGCTCCATCCGGCGCTTCGCGCCGCACATGCTGTCGGAGCCCGAGGAGCGGATGCTCGCCGAGCGCGCCCCGGCCGCCACCAGCGCCTGGCACACGCTCTTCGGGCAGCTCACCTCGACGCTCGAGACCGAGTTCGACGCCGGATCCGGACCCGAGCCCCACGGGATCGACCGTCTGCTCTCGTACGTCCGCGAGCCGGAACGCGACCTCCGTCAGCGCGCCCTCACGGCCCTCTACGACATGCTCCGCCCCCACGCGCCGACGGTGGCGCACACCTACGACACGCTCGTCGCCGATCGCCTCGCGATGGACACGCTCCGCTCCTACTCCGGCCCCATGGAGCGTGCCCACCTCTCGAACGAGCTGACCGCACCGATCGTGGACGGGGTGATGGACGCCGTCGACCGCCACTATCCGCTCGCACAGCGGTGGTTTCGCGCCAAGGCCGAGATCCTGGGGCTCGAGCGCCTCACGCTCGCGGACCAGTACGCCCCCATCGGCGACGGCCGCACCGTCTACTTCGACGAGGCCATGTCGCTGGTGGTGAGCGCGTTCTCGTCGTTCTCGCCCGAGATCGCCGAGGTGGCCACGTCGTTCGTCGACGAGGAGCGGGTCGACGCCGAACCGCGCAACGGCAAGCGTGGCGGTGCGTTCTGCAGCCCCATCAGCGACCGCGTCCGGCCGTTCGTGCTGCTCAACCACACCGACCGCATGGCCGACGTGCTCACCATCGCCCACGAGTTCGGGCACGGCATGCACTTCCAGTTCTCGTTCGCGCACCAGACGCCGCTGTCCGCCACCTCCGGCATCGCACTGGCCGAGGTGCCCTCGACGTTCGCCGAGCAGATCACGTACGACCATCTCCTGGCCAACGAGACGGACCCGGCCACACGGCGGGCGCTCGCGTGCGAGCGCGTGGAGGCGGCGTTCGCCACCATCTTCCGCCAGGTGGTGCTGGCACGGTACGAGCAGACGCCCTATGCGCCCCGAGCCGCCGGAACGGCCCTCACCGCCGACCGGCTGGGCGACGCCTGGTTCGCCGCCAACGAGGCCTACTACGGCGATGCGATGGAGCTTCCCGAGGACTACCGGCTGGGGTGGTCCTACATCCCCCATTTCATCCACACGCGCTTCTACACGTACTCGTACGCGTTCGCGCTGCTCGTCTCGCTGGCGCTCGTGGGTCGCTACCGCCGCGACGGCGACGCGTTCGCGACGGCGTACCTGGACTTCCTGCGCTCCGGGGGATCGGCGCCGCCGGCCGAACTCCTCGCACGCCTGGGCCTCGACATCACGGCCCCCGCCGCCTGGGACGAGGGCTTCGCCGAGCTCGAGCGCATGATCGCGGAGGCCCAGGCCGCCGCCTGAATCACCGGACGCCCCCTGCCCCCATCGGGATCTCCGGAGGGGCGGGGGCCGATGCGCGTGTGAGGGACCCGGTACCGCTCCTCACGGGTCCGCGGGTCTCATCTGCGACGGACCCCCGCCGTCAGGCGGCGTGATGCCGTATGGCGCCTGGGCGCGGCGAGCGGCGCCCCCGCCGGCCGCGCCATCACGCCGCTACTTCTTCTTGGACGCCTTCTTGGACGCCTTCAGCGGGTTGAGCGCCTTCTCGACCTGCTCGGGCAGCTCGGTGATGTGGTACAGCGGAAAGCCGCAGACGGGGCCCTTGCGGTCCACCCTTGCCTGGCAGATCTCGGGCGTGCCCCACAGCGTGGTGGTGCGGTGGCCGCGCTCGCAGACGAAGACGCGGGCGACCCGCACGCCGGGGAACGTGGATCCCGGAGCCTCCTCGGTGACAGGAGCCTCTTCGGCGACCGGTGCCTCTTCGGCGACGGGAGCCTCATCCGAGGCGGGTGTCTCCTCGTCCGCCGACGCGGTGGCCTCGGTGGTCTCCTCGGCGACCGTCTCGTCGGCTGCTGGGGTGTCCTCGGTGGTGATGTCGTCGGTGACGGCCGTGGCGTCGTCGCTCAATTGATGCTCCTGGATCGATCGGGAAGCACACAGGATAGCGGGAAGTTCCGACGGTGAGTAGCCTCCCGCACCGTGAACGACGCGACCGACGCCATCCCGACCACCACCGAGACGATCAGCGTCGCGGGGATCACCATCGACCTGACCCTCCCTGTGTCGGCCGAGGACCTCATCGACGAGGCGGAGTTCGACGTCGACGAACGCCTTCCCTACTGGGCCGAGCTGTGGCCCAGCGGCCGCGTGCTGGCCGACTGGGTGGCGACCCAGTCCCTGATCGGTGCTCGAGTCCTGGAGCTGGGAGCGGGGCTCGCCCTCCCGTCGCTCGTCGCGGCGCACGGCGGTGCCCGGGTCACCGCGACGGACTGGTACGAGCCCGCCCTCTCGTTCACGCGCGAGAACGCCGCCGCGGCGGGCGTCACTGTCTCCACGCTCATGGTCGACTGGCGCGATCCCCCGGCCGCGCTCACGCGTCCCCCGGGATTCGACCTCGTCATCGCGGCCGACGTGCTGTACGAGCCGCGAAACGCCGGTCCGCTGGCCGACCTCGTGCCCCGGGTCCTCGCCCCGGGCGGGCGCGTCGTCATCGCCGATCCGCGCCGACCGGACGCCAGGCTCTTCCTGGATCGCATGGCGGAACAGGGCTGGGACGTGTCGACCGACACGGTCGAGTACCGTGGTCGACGCGACGAGACCGGGTCGCGGATCCATCTGCATCGACTGTCCCCGCCGGACGGTTGAGAACGTCCGCTCCGGTTCCGATACACTGCGGAGCACGCACGCGATCCTCGGTAGCTCAATGGTAGAGCATCCGGCTGTTAACCGGAGGGTTGTAGGTTCGAGTCCTACCCGAGGAGCTTCCGAAAAGCCCTGCTAGAGCGCGGTTTCTGCTCGCGGGCTGACCGACTCCGGTGACATGCGCTCCGGCGACCACGGCGGCGCGCCGGTCATGAGGCGTCAGGCATCTCCTGTGGTCCGGGACGGTCGCCAGCCACCCTGCGACTCTCGCGCAGGTCGACCCGTGCCGGGTTCTCCGTGACCCGGATCTCGGCGTCCCTGATCGCCTGGTCGAACTCCGCACCCCGTGATGCGGCGTACGGTCCCGGCGCGAAGCGGTCATCGGGTGTGAGCCGAGACCGGGACGACGGGTCGGGATCACCGGATGACGATCGCTCGAGAGCCGCGCGCAGGCGCCGGATCTCCCGGTCGCGTTCACGGACCCGTTCGTGGAGGAGGCGCCGGTCTGCGGCGTGCCGGGCGGTCGCCTCCCAGCGATCCCCGTCCGTCGTCCGCCCCCACCAGGCGATGAACACCACGGCGACGAGGACGAACGCGAGGATGATGATCATGGTGGTCACTGTGTCGTCCATTCCGCGGATCACGTCCACTCCTGGCGTCGTCGATCCGATCTCGCTCTGAGGGCCATCATGGTCCGAGATGCGGCGATCCCTCCAGGCCACCGGCGAACTTCGAAATCCTACAGATTCGCGATCACGTTCTGACGGCCGTGAAGCGCAGAGGTATCCGCATCGTGCGGATACGTCGGGCCACGCACCGGCGACGATCGCGACCGACGGGACCGACCGCCGTACGCGTGGGCCGGTCCGGCCGTCCACGACGGTGGACGGCCTCGGGCCGATGGCCGCCGTCCCCGATCGCCGGATCGACGACGTGCAGATGGGCGTCGACACGCGCCGGACCACGGATGGCCCGTCCCCTCGGACGGGACGACGGGACGGCGGCAGCGACCGTGCTCATCGCGCAGCGGAAGACATCTGCCGCCGGGACACCCTGATCGCGGTTCTCATGATCACAACGTGAGATGCCCCGCGTCGCCCGTCCTCAGCGCACCGCATCCTCCGCCAATGCCGCCTGGATCGCGGCTGCGTACTCCGCGAGGGCCCGCTCCGGGGCCGCCGGCGACGACGCCTGGTCGATCACCCGGACGATCTCGCTTCCGATGAT
>CALMEC010000108.1 GCA_937862675.1 uncultured Actinomycetes bacterium | reverse complement strand
GGTCTCTTCCAGAAGAAGAACGCCGGCAAGAGCGTCGCGCTGATCACGCTGCCCCCGGGCCTGGTGCTCAAGGCGATCGAGGCGGGCGGCTGGACCTATGGCGGCAAGGACTATCGCGGCCGTCCCGATATCTATGCCTCGGTCAATCTCGGACATCTCAAGGCGTTGAAGCAGCGCGGGATGATGGACGATTACATGATCTACATGCACAACGAATTGCAGATCATGGTGGCCAAGGGCAATCCGAAGAAGATCGCCGGGCTGGAGGGGCACGGCCTCAAGGTCGTCGAACGTGTGCCCATCGAGATCGCACCCGGTGCGGACAACGTCCGTTACCTTCAGACGAAGCGGGACAAGATGGGCCACCGACTGCACCACCAGGACCTGAGGTTCGAGGGCATCGACGGCGACACCGGCGAGGGGGACGACAATGGCGAGAAGTGAACCGGCGCCTCCCGCGCCGAGGCTGGAGCACACCGATGTCCGGGTCGTCCTGCTGGTGGCCGGCTTCCATCGCCGCATCGCCGAGAACCTGGTGCAGGGTGCGCGCGCCCGGCTGGCGGAGTCAGGGCTCGGGGCCGACCGGATCGACGAACAGTGGGTGCCCGGTGCGTTCGAGCTCCCGCTCGCCGCGCAGGCACACGCGCGGACCGGGCGGTACGCCGCCATCCTCGGCCTCGGGGCGGTCATCCGCGGGGAGACCCCGCACTTCGACTACGTCTGCGACGCCGCCGCCAGCGGACTCCTGCGCGTCTCGCTCGAGACCGGCGTCCCCTGCACGTTCGGCGTCCTCACATGCGACACGATGGCCCAGGCCGAGGCGCGTGCCGGCGGGGCCGTGGGCAACAAGGGGGACGAGTCGTCCGACGCGGCCGTCGCCATGATCAACCTCCTGGCGTCGCGAGACGAGTAGTAGTGCCACGGAAAGCGTGGTGTGGTGCGTGTCCCCGACGGCGCCCCGCATCCCCCGGTGACGCGCCTCACACCACGCCTCCGTGGCACCACTCATCTGGCCTGACCGCTCTGCGGGGCCTACGCGTCCCGGAGGTGCGCGACGCAGAGATCCGGTGTCCGGAACGGTTCGAGCGACGCGACGTCGAGCGGTGCGTCCCATGTGTCCAGGACCCCGCGCATGAGGCCGAGGTGGATGGCGCACACGACGGTGCCGTGTTCGCGCGCGGCGTCAAGGAACGGGCAGTGGCGAAGCCCGATGGTGGACGGCCCGTCGTCCTCCTCACCCGTATTCGTCGTCGGGGCGAAATCGAGGTCGGTGAGCAACGACATGAGGCGTGCCCGTGCGGCGGTTTCGTCCAGCGGGCCGTCGGACGATCCGGCGGTGGCGGCGCTGGCACGTCCCCAGCGGCGGCCGATCTCCTCGGCACGGACGGCGGCGTCCTCGTGGTCGGACAGCTCCTCCACGATCACCTCGGCCAGCAGCCGGTAGTTGGTGGGGGCGTCGCGATCGACCACGTGCGCGTACCGGTAGAGGCGGCGCGGCCGGCCGACAGATCCGCGCGTGTCGATGCATGCCTCGACGTATCCCTCGGCCGAGAGCGCGTCGAGATGGAAGCGGATGGTGTTCGGGTGCACCTGGAGGGCCGCCGCGAGATCGGCGATGGAGAGCGGTACGGGCGCGGTGCGAAGCTCGGAGAGGATGGCGTCACGGCGTGCGGGGCCGTTCCGGCGGTCGGTGCGGCGTGTGGTCATGGGTTCCGGGATCACTCCATTTCCGCGTGTGCGAGACCTCGATGGACGTCCGTCGATCGTCGCCGTCCCGTCCGTGCGAACCGTACATCGGCGGGCGACGCCGTATTCGCGAGTAGTTTATCCAACGCTATATTGGAAAAAACAACCGTCCGGGGAGAGCAGAACACGTGAACGATCAGACGCCATCCGACGAGGTCCTCGACGTCCGCCCGATTCCGCACGGTCAGCGCCACGCGGAGATCTTCAGCCGCTTCGAGGCGCTGCCCGTCGGAGGGGCCTTCCAGATCCTGAACGACCACGATCCGCAGCCGCTGCGGTTCCAATTCGAGGCCAAGTACGATCGGGCCTACTCATGGGACTACGTCGAGACCGGCCCGGAGGAGTGGCGCGTCCGCATCGGGCGGACCGCGGAGCTTCCGGATCAGGGGCTTCCCGTCCTGCGCACCTCCACGAGTTGACGGAGTGGATCCGATGACGACGCCTGAGGACGTCCCACGACGGCCGCGCCACGAGGTCCGCGACGACGCCACCGTTCAGGGGCACATGCTCCTGGCACGTCTCGGGAAACGGGTGCTCCGTCCCGGCGGGCTCGAGCTCACCACCGCCATGCTCGACCACGTGCCGATCTCGGGTGCGGATGTGGTGGAGCTGGCACCGGGCCTCGGCCGCACCGCGGCCGAGATCATCGCGCGCCGGCCCGGTGCGTACACCGGTGTGGATCGCGATCCGGGTGCGGTCGACGCCGTCGACAACGTGGTCCGCGGGTACGGCTCGGCGCGTCTGGGCACGGCCTCCGACACCGGTCTCGACGACTCCTGTGCGGACGTGGTCATCGGTGAGGCGATGCTCACCATGCAGAGCGACGACATGAAACGGTCCATCGTCGCCGAGGCGGTCCGCCTGCTCCGACCGGGCGGTCGCTACGCCATCCACGAGCTGGGGCTCTTCCCGGACACGCTCGACGACGCCGTGGCGGCGGACATCCAACGGTCGCTCGCCCAGGCGATCCGGGTCAACGCGCGGCCGCTCACGCTGGGGGAGTGGCGGGCGCTCCTCACGGCCGCCGGACTGGAGGTCGAGTGGGTGCGCACCGCCGCGATGGCGCTCCTCCAGCCGCGGCGGGTGATCGCCGACGAGGGCCTCGTCCCGGCGCTGCGCTTCGCCGTACGGGTGCTGACGCGCCGCGATGCCCGGCGTCGCGTGGTGGACATGCGCCGGACGTTCCGCCGATACGAGGCGAATCTCGTCGCCGTGTCGTTCGTGGCCCGCAAGCCCGCCTGAGACGGCGCCGTCTCAGGCGGACGGCTCGATCAGCTCCGCGACGGTCAGGTGGGTCGGCGACGGCCGCCCGCGCCCGCCTCCGACCCGGAGCACCAGATAGTGGCGGTCGTCGACGCGGAGCACCTCGTGCGCGGCCGGAGGCCGGTACCAGTCCGGCATCTCGCCGCGTGCGATGCGGCCGATGAGGGCGAGCGCCGCCGCCTCGCTCATGGGCTGGGTGCGCGCGATGGACGGCCCGCCCCTGGCGCCGCCGGAGGCGCCCTCGTCCAGCACGATGACGAATCGTTCATCCATGTCGGTCTCCTTCGGTGTCGGTCGGGTGGCGCAGGGGCCTGCCGGTCCCGTCAGCCGACATC
>CALMEC010000107.1 GCA_937862675.1 uncultured Actinomycetes bacterium | reverse complement strand
CGTGATGAGCGATGACCCGGTGATGTTCAGCCTCGAACCGTCCGAGGTCCCCACCCACTGGTACAACATCCTCGCGGATCTCCCGACTCCGCCCCCGCCGCCGCTCCATCCCGGGACCCGTGAGCCGGTCGGCCCCGACGACCTGGCGCCGCTCTTCCCGATCGAGCTGATCCTGCAGGAGGTCTCGACCGAGCGGGAGATCGAGATCCCCGACCCCGTGCGCGAGGTCTACGGCCAGTACCGCCCGTCGCCGCTCTACCGGGCGCGCCGCTGGGAGAAGCGGCTGGGCACCCCCGCCCGGATCTATTTCAAGTATGAGGGCGTGTCGCCCGCCGGCTCCCACAAGGTGAACACGTCGGTGCCGCAGGTCTACTACAACTCCCTGCACGGCATCCGGCGCCTCACCACCGAGACGGGCGCCGGACAGTGGGGCACCGCGCTGGCCTATGCCTGTTCACTCTTCGATGTCGAGTGCGAGGTCTGGCAGGTGGGGGCGTCGTTCGACACGAAGCCGCAGCGCCGCACGCTGATGGAGGTCTTCGGCGCGACCGTGCACCGCTCCCCCAGCCGGCTCACCCGGTCCGGATCGGCCTTTCCCGACGATCACCCGGGGTCGCTCGGCATCGCGATCTCCGAGGCCATCGAGGTGGCCGCACAGGCGGACGACACGAAGTACGCGCTGGGCTCGGTGCTGAACCACGTGCTCCTGCACCAGACGGTCATCGGACAGGAGACCATCCTGCAGCTGGCCAAGGCCGGCGAGACCGGGGCCGACCTGGTCATCGGCTGCGCGGGCGGCGGCTCGAACCTGGCGGGCCTGGCCTTCCCGTTCCTGGGCGAGAAGCTCGCCGGGCGTCAGGCGCCCCGCGTCATCGCCGTCGAGCCCACCTCATGCCCCACCCTCACGCGCGGCGAGTACCGCTACGACTTCGGTGACACCGCCGGACTGACCCCGCTCCTGAAGATGTACACGCTGGGTCACGACTTCGTGCCGTCGCCCATCCACGCGGGCGGTCTGCGCTACCACGGGATGGCGCCGCTCGTGTCCCACGTCGTGGCGGAGGGGCTCATGGAGGCCACCGCCCTCCATCAGAACGAGTGCTTCGAGACCGCCGTGGAGTTCGCACGGTCCCAGGGCATCGTGCCGGCACCGGAGTCCTCGCACGCGCTCGCCCAGACCCGGCGCGAGGCACTGGCCTGCGCGGAGACCGGTGAGGAGAAGGTCATCGTGGTCGGCCTCTCCGGGCACGGGCTCATGGAGCTCGGAGCGTACGAGGCCTATCTGGCCGGAAAGCTCGAGGACGACCCGCTCTCCGAGGAGGCCCTCACCGCCGCCCTGGCCGGGGTGCCCGCGGTGGGCTGATCTTCAGCGGCCGCCGGACGGATGGCGCGCGTGTCGTCCGTCCGGCACCACCCCGGCCAAGGCTCCGGAACGGCGGCGGCGTGGGGGCCCGACGGGCGAGCCCACCCGGTCGGATCAGCAGGAGCCCGCCCGTGTCACTCCGGGAGCAGTCCGACGGCCGCCCGGACCCGGCCCATCGTGTCCTCCGCGATCGCGCGGGCGGACCCGGCCGAACGACGGAGGGTCGCCTGGACCTCGCCCGGGTCGGCGGCAAGCTCCGCGTAGCGGGTCTGGAGCGGCTCGAGATAGGCCACGAGCGCCTCCAGGACAGCCTTCTTGAAGTCCCCGTACCGGCTGCCGGCGAACCGGTCCTCCAGCTCGGGGATCGTCGAGTCGGTGACGGCCGCCAGGATGTGCAGGAGCGCCGTGATACCGGGCTTCTCGACGGGATCCGCACGCACGTCGGAGCCGGAGTCCGTGACCGCGCCCATGATCTTCTTCTTCAGGCGACTCGGCGGATCCGACAGCCAGATGGTCCCGAGGTCCGTGCCCCCCGTCTTGGACATCTTCTTCGTGGGCTCCTGCAGGTCCATGATGCGCGCCCCGACGCGCGGCACCGCGGCCTCGGGCACCACGAACGTGTCGCCGAAGCGCTGGTTGAAGCGGATGGCGATGTCACGGGTGAGCTCGAGGTGCTGGCGCTGGTCGTCGCCCACCGGGACCCGGCTCGACCGGTAGAGGAGGATGTCGGCGGCCATGAGCACCGGATAGTTGAAGAGGCCCGCGCTCACCGACTCGCGCCCCTCGGACTTGTCCTTGAACTGGGTCATCCGGTTGAGCTCGCCGAACGTGGCGACGCAGTCCAGGACCCACGCCAGCTCGGAGTGCTCCCGGACATGGCTCTGGACGAACAGGGCGCTGCGGTCCGGATCGATCCCGGCCGCCAGGAGCAGGGTGGCCATATCGAGGGTCGCGCGCCGGAGGTCCTCGGGTTCGTACGGCACCGTCATCGAGTGCAGGTCGACGATGCAGTAGAGGCTCTCGTGCTCGAACTGGTCG
>CALMEC010000106.1 GCA_937862675.1 uncultured Actinomycetes bacterium | reverse complement strand
CATTGTTGTTTTTCACCTCATCCGCCCTCGCCGGTGTCATCAGCGGCACCACCGAGGAGGAGCCGAATCTCGTCAATGCAACGCATCTGGCGATGGAACGCGGCATCTCCTTCAGCGAGAACGCGACGCCCCAGAGCGGCGACTACACCAACCGCATCACGCTCCGCACGAAGGACGTCGAGGTGTCCGGCACCACGATCGGGCGCACCGACCGGGCCCGTCTCGTGTCGGCGTTCGACCAGGAGATCGAGATCGAGCTCGCACCCCACATCGGCATCTTCCGGTACCGCGACGTACCCGGACAGGTCGGTCGAGTGGGCACCGCGCTGGGCCAGGCGAGCGTCAACATCGCCTCGATGGCGGTCTCCCGCAGTCCCTCCGAGGGTCTCGCGGTCATGGGGATCACCGTGGACCATCCCGTGCCGGACGACGTCGCCCGGCAGATCGGGGAGCTGGACGGCTTCGAGCGCGTCTGGTTCATCGAGCTCGACGAGGGGTAGACCGACCGGGTCGTCTCACGGGGCGTGACGAGCATGGTTCGCGATGTGCCCCGCCGTACGGCGGGGCACATCGCATTTCGGCCTGGGAGTACGAGATAGCGGCAGCGTGCGCGGATCGCGCATGTCCGTGCGGATCCCGGCACTCACGCGGTGGATCCTCCGCTCCCCGGAGACGGGACATCCGAGCGCCATGTCGTCTGTCGGGATGATCCGCGACCTCGCGTCCGCCGGGTCCCGGGCTCGGTCCGTCGGCCGTCTCGGGAGGCAGCCGCTCCGGCCGGTTTGAGCCTCGTCCACGGCCGGTGGTATATTGACCCGGATGACGGCCCCACGGAACATCAACGCTCCGCTGTGTGGCCTCTCGCTGCTCCTTTGCCGTGCCCTCCTCCCCCGGTAGGGGGAAGCTGACGCACATACCAGCCATCGATGGGTACTCCCGCGATCTCGCGGCGTGGTGCACGTCCCCGGCGGCGCGCATACGCCACCGAGCACCTCGGACAGGACACCACCCTGCCTCTCGGCACCCGGCGACGCCCCGCATCCACCGATGACGCACCCCACATCCACGATCCCGCCGGACCAACCATCTTGCGGCCAGACGACCTCGACGAACCGAGCAGTGAGGGAGACGACCCTGTGAGCAGCACGGAAACCACACCACGCGACCCCGACAAGCGGGTTCGCTTCTTCGACACCAGCCTGCGCGACGGCGAGCAGGCCCCCGGAATCCACCTCAACCAGCGCGAGAAGGTGGAGATCGCGCAGCAGCTCGCGCGCCTCGGCGTGGACGTGATCGAGGCCGGGTTCCCGATCTCGTCCCAGGGCGACTTCGAGGGCGTGAAGGCCATCGCGAACGAGGTGGAGGGGCCCGTCATCGCGGGGCTGTCGCGCGCCAACGAGAAGGACATCCTGCGCTGTCACGAGGCGGTGAAGGACGCACCCCGCAACCGCATTCACACGTTCATCGCGACCAGTGACATCCATCTTCAGTGGAAGCTCAAGATGACGCGCGACGAGGTGCTGAAGACGTCCGTCGAGAGCGTCCGCCTGGCGCGGTCGCTGGCGGAGGACGTCGAGTTCTCGTGTGAGGACGCCACGCGCAGCGACACCTCGTACATCGCCGAGGTGGTGGCCGCGGTCATCGAGGAGGGCGCCACGACCATCAACCTCCCGGACACCGTCGGCTACACGATGCCCGAAGAGTTCACCCGCTTCCTCAACACGATCTACGAGAAGTGCCCGGCGCTTCGGGACGTCACCCTGTCGGTCCACTGTCACAACGACCTCGGACTCGCGGTCGCCAACTCGCTGGCGGGGCTGCACGCGGGTGCGCGTCAGATCGAGGGGTGCGTCAACGGCATCGGCGAGCGGGCGGGCAACGCCTCCATCGAGGAGGTCGCGATGATCCTGCGCACCCGCGCCGCCGAGCTCGGCGGCCTGTGGTGCGGCATGAACACCCCCGAGATCATCCGCACCAGCAAGATGGTGAGCCGGATGACCGGCTACGTGGTGCAGCCGAACAAGGCGATCGTGGGCCGCAACGCCTTCGCGCACGAGGCCGGCATCCACCAGCACGGGGTGCTCGCCAACCCGCTGACCTACGAGATCATGGACTTCGCGTCCGTGGGCCTGGCGCAGAGCGAGATCGTGCTGGGCAAGCACTCCGGCCGCCACGCCCTGCG
>CALMEC010000105.1 GCA_937862675.1 uncultured Actinomycetes bacterium | reverse complement strand
CTCCGCGTTCCAGCACGCAACGGTCGAGCAGCGCTGGGAGCGGTAGTTGTGGAAGCTCGCGATGAGCTGGCCGTCGGCCGGGCGCGCGGCGAGCCATCCGCGGAGGTCGTTGGCGTAGTCGAGACCGCCCAGGAGGATCGGCTGCCGGGCACCGGTGGCGCGGATGGCGGCGACCAGGGTGCGCATGCCGGTGACCGCGAAGGTCCTGCCGTCGTAGGGCCCCGTCTCGTCGTTCTGCTGGGGCGCCGAGCAGCCGCCGTCCCGCCAGCACGCCCAGTCGAGCAGGATGTTCGGCCCGTCGTCGTAGTACCGGGAGTAGGGCTCGTTGAACGCGTCGAACATGATCGCCCGGTCGTTCTTGAAGGTGGTCGCGACGGACGTCCAGAACGCCGCCGATCGATCGTCGGCCATCATCCGCTGTCCCTCCGCCGGCACGCCGTCCGGTCCGGACCAGTGGAGATCCAGGATCACCGCGAGACCGGCGGCGTGAAGCTTCGCGACCCATGCCGCGACGGCGGCGCGATACCCCGCCACCGTGAACCCACCGGACGGCTGGCCGTCGTCGCCCAGCCAGCAGTCCTGGTTCAGCGGCACGCGGACGATGTTCGCGTGCCAGCTCGCGATCAGGCGCGCCTGCGCCGCGGTGGGACCGACGCTCGTGGGGCCCGCCTCGTTCGAGTTGCCGTAGCCGTAGAAGCAGGCGTACTCGAAGCTGGGCCAGTTGACACCTCGGGGCACGAACGTGCCCCCCGTGGAGGTGTCGACCAATCGATTGCCCACGACCCGGAGGGAGGGCGCCGCCGCCGCCGAGCCCGCTGCGACCGCCACCGCGGTGAGGACGGCGGCGAGAAGGACGAGGCGGCGTAGTGCTCTCATGATCAACGACCTGTCAGGCGGGACGGGATGCCCCGTGGCGCCGGTCGATCACCGAACCCGCCCGATGCCGGCCGCACGAAGCGTCCGGGGAAACATACTGCGCACCCCGAGGCCAATCCAGCGCGCCCAGGAGGACCCGGCGTCGGCCCGCATCCGGCATGTCGATGGCCACCACCCAGAGGGCGAGCGACTGGATTTCGGCCACACGACGCCTGAGAACCTCCACCAATAGGCAGACGATTCCAGCCGCATGGCGCTTCTAGAGAGAGCTCGAAGGGACCTCGTCGTCGACTGAATCGGACGTGTCGGATCCCGACGCTGACGCTCCTTCGTATCGGCGCACCGTCTCGCGTATCGCCTGTGCGTGCTGATAGATGTCTTCCAGCTCCCCGATAGGAAACCGCGATTCGGCTTTGTCGTCGCCGAACAATCCGATGTACTTCTGCTTTTTGGCGTTGAAGTGCAGACGAGCGATCGGCTTGCGGTTGTTGTCGTCGAGGAGAATCGCGAAGTACGATTTGGCATCTCGTTGAGCGATGCGCTGGGGACGCACCTCACTGCACGCAATCGCCTTCACGATCTGGTACCCCTCCAGCTCCTCAAGCGTGGTCACGATCTCATGATCTTTCGTGAGGTCCTCGTCGGAGGCTTCGCGACCGTCGACTGCGTCGCTCTGGTCAGTCTCACCCAATGAGGGGGTGAAGTTTCCGGCGCCCAACGCCGTCTTGAGTCGGTCGTTCACCTGATCACTCAAGAACTGCTTCATCGCTTTGACAACCAGGCCAGTGAACTGGTCGCGCACACGCTGGGTGAACGATCCCTCATAGACCCTCGTCGTCAGAGCTCGAACCCATTCGTCAGAAGGGCTGCGGAACTGCTCGGCGATCACCCTCTTGATCGCCCCAACGTACTTGAGCTCCTCAGCCGCGCTGATGACAGAGTCCAAATCGAAGTCAGCCTTCGAAAGCTTCTTGAGCTCTGGGAGAACCGATTCGTCCAAGTTCAAGAGGTCCAGGACAAGAAATGGACGATCATCCATTCGATTCGGTTTGTCGAGATCCGTAAAGAACTGGTACTCGATCCCGTTTGTCAGAACCGCGATACGCGCGTTGGTCACCGAGAAGTACCGGAAGAGCTGCGACGCATGCTCGACACGGAGGTCGTCTCTCGAGACCTTGCACTCGATCAGAATCTGGATCTCGTTACCCTGGACGATCGCGTAGTCGACCTTCTCGCCTCGCTTCGTTCCGACGTCGGCGGTGTACTCCGGGACTACTTCCAGGGGATCAAAGACGTCATAGCCAAGAACCGATGCGATGAACGGCATCACGAATGCGTTCTTGGTGGCTTCCTCGGTTTGAATGGCACCGCTTTGCGCTTCTACCTTCGCCACAAGGGCCGCGAGTCGCTCGTTGAATTCCATTGGAGTACCTCCGGCTGATTGAGACGCGCAGACAGCTGCACCTTACAGCCGGCCCCAAGACGGGCGATTCGAAGGACCCCATGCGAGGTTGTCACCCCCGGCTCCGGCGTCAGACACGACGCCTGGCACACGTCGGGGTCTTACGGCTTGGGTGGACTTGTCATGTCTCGTGCCTGGCACCAGCCATGACACCGCGAGGCGCCGCGACGCCACCCCGCCCGCGCCCCCGGACGTTTCACGTGAAACACCCCACAACGGACACCTCAGTCGCCCGGTGCGTCACCCTCGGCGTCAGACGGCGCGCGTTCAATCCGTTCGAGTGCACGCGCCAGTGACTCGGCGTCGGGGAAGCGCAGCTCGACGACCGCACCGCCGCCGGCCGCGCGGACCCGCACGGGAACCTGAAACGCGCCGTAGAAGCCGTCAAGGATGCGCTGGCCGCCCGCGATCTCGTTCCGGCGCGGGCGCAGGGACTCAGGGGTCCCCTCGCGCCGGGCGAGGGCCTCTGCTTGCGGGACGGAAGGTCTGTCGGCGCCGATGCGCCCCGAAAGACGCCGGCCGCCCCCCGCCCCGTCCGCCGCGAGCACCGCGCGGCCATGACCCTCGGTCAGCCGCCCGTCGGAGACCATCTCCTGGACGACATCCGGCAGCTCCAAGAGCCGCAGGAGATTCGAGATCGCCGGACGACTGCGTCCCAGCGTCCGGGCGACATCGTCATGCGTGCGCCCGAAGTCCTCGACGAGAGCCGCCACCGCGTGCGCGAGCTCGATCGGGTTCAGGTCCTCCCGCACCACATTCTCGACCAGGGCGATCTCGAGCTGCTCACGCTCGTCGGCCTCACGGAGCAGCGCGGGGATGCGCTCGAGGCCGGCCCGCTGCGCGGCCCGCCACCGTCGTTCTCCCGCGATCAGGACGAATCCGTCGCCCTCACGCCGCACGACGACGGGCTGGACGAGACCGGACTCGGCGATCGAGGCCGCCAGGGCCTCGAGGGCCGACTCGTCGAACCGGCGGCGTGGCTGATCGGCGTTGCGCCCGATGCGTGCGACCTCGAGCATGATCAGCTCACCGGCGCCGATCGCCCCATCGGTCGCATCGACGGCGGCCGCGCCTCCGCCGGGCGGAGCATCGACCGCCTCACCCTGCGACGGCGGCCCGGGAACGTCGGTCCCCTGGCCCCCGAGGAGGGCCGCCAGTCCTCGTCCCAGACGCTGCGGTCGATCAGCCACGTTGCACCACCTCCCGCGCCACATGCGCGTACGCGACCGCGCCCGGAGACGCGGGATCGTAATGGACGACGGGCGCGCCGTGTGACGGCGCCTCCGCGAGACGGACGTTACGCGGGATGACCGTCTGGAACGCGAGATCGCCGAAATGCTGCCGGACCTCCCGGATCACCTCGCCGCTGATCCGCGTCCGCGGATCGTGCATCGTCATCAGCATCCCGGACACGCGCAGACCCGGGTTCAGGTTCGCCCGGACCGCCGTCACGGTCTCCATCAGCCGCGTCAGCCCTTCCAGGGCGTAGAACTCGCACTGCACGGGCACGATCAGGCGATCGGCCGCGACGAGCGCGTTGAGCGTCAGGAGGTCCAGGGACGGAGGGCAATCCAGGATGACGTTCTCGAAGTCGTCCCGGATCGCGGCGAGGGCATCGCGGAGGATGACCCCGCGCCCCTCCCGCGGCGGCAGCTCCACAGCCGCTCCCGCCAGGTCGGGCGATCCCGGAGCCAGCACGAGTTCGTCGAACCGGGTGGTCACGAGGATGTCGTGCAGCGGGAGCCCGTCCAGGATCACGTCGGCCATGTTCGGGGACGCACCCGAGACGCCCAGCCCACTGGACGCATTCGCCTGAGGGTCGACGTCCACCAGGACCGTGCGGCGGTCGTAGCGGGCGAGGACCGCCGCGACGTTGACGGAGGTGGTGGTCTTGCCGACCCCGCCCTTCTGATTGACGACGGCGTAGATCATGCGAGGGGCCGCTTCGTCGCGCGTCCCGGACGGCGCGGGAACCGATCGGAGGTCGCCCCCGTCTTGGCCCACACGACAAGCCGCCGCTCCGCGCCGGCGAACGGCTCGACCTCGATCACACGATCGAAGGCGAAGCCCACCTCAGCCGCCGCAGATCGGTCACCCGGGGTCGGCTCGGCATCCGACGGGCCGCGCCACGCCACGAGCGATCCACCGACCCGCACCAGGGGTGCGGCCAGCTCCAGGAGCGAAGGTGTCGCCGCGACGGCACGTGCGGTCGCGACATCCCACACCTCGCGCTCCTCGCGCGCCAGAGCCTCGGTCCGATCCGCCACCACCCGTACGTTAGGCAACTCCGCGGCCGCACGCACCAGCCAGTCCGCCTTCCGGCGCTCACTCTCGACAAGGGTCACGGACACGTCCGGCAGCATCCGCGCCATGACCAGGCCCGGGAATCCGCCGCCGCTCCCCAGGTCCACGATCCCCCGGGCCTCACGGATCTCCGGAACAGCCATCCCCACGAGGCTGTCCATGAGGTGACGGTCGATGGCGTCGTCGATGGCGTCGATGGCCGTCAGGTTCTGCGACTCGAGCCCGATCCGATCGAGCAGCGCCACGAGCCACCCCGCGTCCTCAACCGCGATCACGACATCGGAACGCCGGGCCGCAGCACTCAGACGACCGACGGGGCTCGTTGTTTCACGTGAAACAACGAGCGGCACCGCCGGACCGCCCTCAGACGGAGAGTTTCCCGGGGCCGTGGATGTGGGGTGCGTCAACGGGTGATGCGGGGCGTCGCCGGGTGCCGTGGGGCATGCCGGTTCGCCTGTCCGAGGTGCCCGGTGCCGCATCCGCGCCGCCGGGGGCGTGCACCACGCCGCGAGACCGTGGGATCACCCATCTCAATCGCCGTCGCCGCCTCCGTCATCACCGGCGGGCTCCACCACGATCCGGCGCCGCGGCTCCTGGCCCTCGCTCCGGGTGACGACGTCGGTGCGCTCCGCCAACGCCATGTGCACGATCCGGCGGTCATGCGGGGTCATCGCGTCGAGCTCGATCTCCTCGCCATGCGTGACCGCCTCGCTGGCCGCATGCTCCGCGAGCTTCACCAGCTGGGCCCGCCGCCGTTCGCGGTAACCGTCCACGTCCAGGGACACCCGCCCGACGGTCCCGTCACCCTGCCGCAGCACGATCTGATGCGCGAGGTACTGCAGGGCATCGATCACCGAGCCGTCGCGCCCGACCAGCACGTCGAGATCCTCCCCCACGAGGGTGACGTCGATGCCGCCCTCCTCACCCGGACCGATCGTGATCCGGGCCTCCCGCCCCACTCCGGCCACGATGGCCTGGAAGACCTCGTCAAGGGTGCGGGTGATGTCGTCGCTCATCGCTTCCTCGGGGGACGACGGCGCTGACCGGAGCGCGAACCGCCTCCGGACTGCCGGTTCTTGGGCTGCTGGGCACCGCTCTTGCGTTGACCGGACTGCTTGGCGGACGTCGCCGGCGGGATCTCGGGGCCCTCAGCGGGCTCAGGCGCCTCGATGGGCTCCTGCGCCTCAACGGGCTCGGGGGCATCCGTCGCGCCGTTCTGCTGCGCGGCCCGGCTCTTCTTGGACTTCGGCTTGGGCTTCGGCCTCGGAGGCGTGTCCGGCTCCGCCTCCTGTTGCGCCTGGCCCAGCATGCCCACATCCTTCAGCTGCAGCGGACCGAGGCGACGCTTCAGCACCACCTGCTGGCCGCAGGTCCACAGGTTCGTGGTGAGCCAGTAGAGGATCAGACCGGACGGCACGTTGGGGTAGAGGAACAGGCCGCCCACGATGAACAGCGGCAGGACACGGAAGATCTTCCGCTGCATCTCGCTGGTCTGAGGGGAGGTGGCGAAGCCGACCTCCGTCGCCAGGAGCTGAGACGTCCCGTAGATCAGGGCGAGGATGACCGCGCGCCACCCCAGCTCCCGGAACTGCATGGACACATCGGGGATGATCCCCATGAACGAGAGGGTCCCCTTGATCTCGTTGCTCTCCGTGAAGTTGCGGAGGACGAAATAGAGGGCGATGAAGATCGGGGCCTGGAAGACGATCGGAAGGCACGACCCGAACGGGTTGACCTTGTGCTCCTGGAAGAGCTTCATCATCTCTTCCTGCTGCCGCCGCTTGTCGTTCTTGTGCCGCTTCTGCAGTTCCTTGATGAGCGGCGCGACCTCCTGCATGCGCCGCGCGGAGCGGTACTGGCTGATGAACAGCGGCAGGAGGATCAACCGCACGATCAGGGTGAGGGCGATGATCGCCCACCCGATGGTGAGGCCCCCCTGGTGGTTCAGGAAGACGAGGAACGACTCGAGCGGACCCTCGAGAAGCTTGAGCGGATTTCCCATTACCGGCGGAACACCCGCTGGTCACAGGGATAGTCGATGCCGCCGTGCGAGGCGGGGTTGCACCGCAGGAGACGCCACCCGGCCAGGACCGCGCCCTTGCACGGCCCGAACTCGCGGATCGCCATGACGGCGTACTCCGAGCAGGTGGGCAGGTACTTGCAGCGGCGCCCGGTGAGCGGCGAGATGAAACGCTGGTAGAACCGGATGGGAGCGGTGACCACACGCTCGACGATGCGCTGCATCATGCAGTCGCGTCCAGCACGTGGTCGACCCCGGTGACCCGCGCCAGAAGCTCGCGCAGACGGGTGCCCAGGACCGCGCTGCCCTGCTCCTCCAGGTACTCCGCGCAGCCGGGGCGGGCGATCACCACGACGTCGACGCACGTGGGCAACGTCGCGGCGACCTGTGCGAACTGTTCGCGCAGGACGCGCTTGACCCGGTTGCGCTCGACGGCGCCCCCGACCTTCTTGGAGACGGACACCCCGAGCCGCGCCGGATCGCCCTTCGGCGCGTCGTCGCGCGCGAAGACGTACACCACGAGGTGCCGGTTACCGGCCGACTTCCCGCGCTGATAGACAGCGTCGAAGTCCGCGGATCGCGAAATCCGGCCCCGCTTGGGACGCGGTTGCGAAAGGGCATCCACTCAGATCAGGCGGACAGACGCGCCCGGCCCTTTGCCCGGCGGCGCTTGAGGATGGCTCGCCCGCCCCGGGTGCTCATCCGCACCCGGAACCCGTGGGTCTTCTTCCGCTTGCGCTTGTTGGGCTGATAGGTCCGCTTCACGATTCACACGTCTTCTGTCGAATTGCACGGGCCGTCGACGACCGATCGGCCGGTCTCGCGTCGAGGGAGGGTACCAAAGGCGCGGACCCTGCGCGACCGGTGGCCGCGAACGGGTGACGAACGGGGTGACGAGGGACCCGTCGCCCTGACGTGCATCCCACGTCCACAGTTGTGGACACCCCTGTGGACAATCCGTCTTTTCCCTGCATATCGCGGGAGTATCACTGTCACCAAACGGTGAATGAGTGGCGGCGGACTCGGTTTTTCCCGCACCCACCCGCATTTCCTCTCCACAGGCACGAAACGGCCGATGAACCCCCTTTCGGTGGCCCACCCCGTGTTGCTACCTTGCCCTCTCCCAAATGATTCGCACCGCACTCCCGCATTCCTCCCACCCCCCGGATCGGTCCGTCCGATTCGCGCGGTACGCCGCCCCGGATGAGCCCCCCGTCGTCGACGAGCTCTCCGACGAGGCCGGCGTCCTGATCGACACGCTCTTCATGCGGGTCGCCGACTGCTCGTCGGTCCCGGCCATCGCGGCGCGCGAGATCATCGAGAACCTGGTCCACGCGGACTTCAAGGAAGCGTGCATCTCCGTCCTCGACGGTGGTGCCACGGTCCGGGTCAGCGACGGCGGCCCGGGCATCTCGGACAAGGACCGCGCCCTCGAGGTCGGCTTCTCCACGGCCACCGCCGAGCACCGCACGATCGTCCGCGGGGTCGGCTCCGGCCTTCCCGTGTCCGTCGGGGCCATGCGCGCCGTCGGCGGCTCACTGGAGATCGACGACAACCTCGACACCGGGACCGTGGTCACGCTCCGGGCACCGGCCGGCACCACCGTCCCCATCGGGCAGGAGATGTCGGCCCACGCGCGCACGCTTCTCGCGCTCCTCGTCGAGCTCGGTCCGTCCGACCTCGAGTCGCTCGCAGGTGAGCTCGGCATACCCCGTGCCCTGGCCAGCAGGGAGCTGATCTTCCTGGAGCATCGCGGCTACGTCGACCGCGCGGTCGACGGAACGCGCGACATCACCGACGCGGGGACCACACTCCTCACCACGCTCTTCTAGATGGCCGGTTCAACGATCCCGCGGTGCGGTGCGCGCCCCCGGCGGCACGGACGCGCCACCGGACGACTCCGACGGGACACCGCCCAGGTCCTCGGCACCCCGTGGCCGACCCGGGACGGCGGGGGGATCGTCCGCCCGCCGTCCACCGTGACCGCACCCCACATCCACGATCCCGCGGAACCGGCCGTCTAGATGTCGTACCCCGACAACAGGTCCGCACCGCCCGACAAGCTCGCCGCCGTCTGGGAGCAGGTCCTCGCCTGCCTGCGCTCCACCCTCAACGACGCCACGTACAACCTCGCGTTCAGCAACACGCGGGCGGTGACGATGGACGGCAACAGCATCACCATCTCGGTCGAGACGGAGTTCGCGCGGAGCTGGGTGGTCCAGCGGTACCACGCGGTCCTCAAAGACGCGCTGTTCGAGGTACTCGGAACCGATCTCGCCGTCGAGGTCACCATCATCCCGTCGCCGACCGCACCGGACGCCACGGCCGAGCCGGTCATCACCGATGCGCTCCCCACGCCGCTCGACCCGGACGGTACGCCGGCCGACGTCGACATCCTCAGCACGCTCCTGGAGGGTGCCGCGCACGGACCGATGTCCGCCACCCCGCTCGTCGGTCGCGTCCACGGGAGGCTGCAGGACCGGTTCACCTTCGAGAACTTCGTCACCGGGCCCTCCAACCGGTTCGCGCACGCGGCCGCCATGGCCGATGGCAGGCCGGCAGCGCCGACGATGGCGGCCATCACCGTATCGCTGGCAGGATCGGCTG
>CALMEC010000104.1 GCA_937862675.1 uncultured Actinomycetes bacterium | reverse complement strand
CTGGTTGCCCAGCGCCTGTCGCGTCTGCGCCAGAGCCTGATTGGGGGGATCACGCTCAAGCGTCGGATCACCAACAACCTGCAGCCGGCGCTGCTATACGACCTGGGGCTGATCGAAGCGCTCAGGGTGCTGATCGAGGAATTCCGGGGAGGAGAGGAGACGATCGAGATCCAGGCCGAACTTCCCGAGACCGAGCCCGAACTGCCTGAGGCAGTTTCGCTCAGCCTGTTCCGTATCGTCCAGGAAGGTCTCACCAATATCCGCACATATGCCCAGGCGCGCCATGTGCACGTATCGCTCCGCATCACCCCGACAAACATCGAACTATCGATCGAGGATGACGGCGTCGGATTCGACATCGACTCGCCCAAGATCGCGCGACATGGGCTTGCGGGAATCAAGCATCGGGTCTTCACCCACGGCGGGGTTCTCGACATCCGCACCGCGCCAGGGGCCGGCGTCAAGCTGCGCGCAGTCCTGCCGGCCTGAAGCCCGGATCGCAGCACGTTTCAGTACACCGTTTCAGGTTCCGGATTTTTGCTGCGCCGCGTCGACCACGTAGTCGATGAGCTGATTGAGGTGCAGGGACTTGTCGAAGAAGGCATCAATCCCGAAACATTCGCAGCGCTGCCGCATCGAGGCATGCGCATAGTTGGTCAGCACCGCCTTGCGCAGGCACTTCTTGATGACGGCTTCCGCCGGCTCATCGCCCCCCAGATAGGCTTCCATGGCCTCGTCATCGAGTTCGACGGCGTTCTCGAGGAACGAGTCGATGAGGAGCGGCCAGCGCGGGCGCTCGAGGTCGAGGTACCGGTCGAGGTCGTCCTGGGTGAAGATGATGGCCATCGCGCGTCCCCCGAGGACGAACGACGGGCGCACCAGTACCGGGAAGCCGACGTCGCGGGCGGCGGCGCGGGCCTCGTCCTCACTGTGGGCGATGGCCCACGGCGGTGCCTCCAGTCCGAGCGAGGAGGCGAGGGCGGCGAAGCGCTCGCGGTCCTCGGCGAGTTCGATGGACTCCGCGGACGTGCCGAGGAGCGGGACCCCCGCCGCCTCCAGACCGCGTGCCAGTCGCAGCGGTGTCTGGCCGCCAAGACTCGTGATCACCCCGAGGGGCTTCTCGCGCTCGCAGATGTCGAGCACGCTCCCCAGCGTGAGGGGCTCCATGTACAGCCGGTCGCTGACGCCGTGGTCCGTCGAGACCGTCTCCGGGTTGCAGTTGACCATCACCGACGTGTAGCCCAGTTCGCGCGCCGAGAGCGCCGCATGGACACAGCAGTAGTCGAACTCGACCCCCTGCCCGATGCGGTTGGGTCCCGACCCGAGGACGATGACCGAGCGCCGGTCGGCGGCGGGATCGGGCTCGCCGGACGTGGCGACCCCCGCGTAGAAGTAGGGCGTCCGCGCACGAAACCCCCCGGCGCAGGTGTCGACGGCCTGGAGCCGCGGACGGCCCCCCGCCGCACGGCGTGCCGTCCAGACGGCGAGCTCGTCCGTCCCGGTCGCCCGGGCGATGTCGCCGTCCGTGAGCCCTGCGCGGCGCGCGCCGCGCAGGTCGTCCGCGTCGAGCGCGGCGAGGTCGGTCCCGACCGAGCCCAGAGCCTGGCCGAGTGCGACCATCTCACGGCAGAACCACGGATGGACCTCGGTGGCCTCCGCGAGCTCTTCCGCCGTCGCGCCGTTCTCGACCGCCCAGCCGATCAGCTGCCAGCGGTCGGCGTTGGGCTCGCGGAGGCGCTCCAGGGCCTCGGCGAGGTCGGCGGGCTGCCGGAACGGGACGTCCAGCTCCTGGCCGCCCATGGCCTTGCCGTACGCCTCGGCGAACGTCTGGCCCATGGCGAGGACCTCACCGACGCTCTGCATGTACGTGGAGAGCTTGCCGGTGGTCCCGTCGAGCTTCTCGAACGCGAACCGCGGTACCTTGACGGCCACATAGTCGAGGGACGGCTCGAAGCTGGCCGGGGTGACCTGGGTGATCTCGTTGGGGAGCTCGTCCAGCGTGTAGCCGACCGCAAGCCGGGCCGCCACGCGGGCGATCGGGAAGCCCGTCGCCTTCGAGGCCAGGGCCGAGCTGCGCGACACGCGCGGGTTCATCTCGATGACGACCAGTTCGCGGGTGTCGCGGTTGAAGGCGAACTGGACGTTGGACCCGCCCGTCTCGACCCCGACGGCCCGGATGACCGTGATGGCCGCGTCGCGCATGGCCTGCAGCTCGTCGTCCGTGAGCGTCATGGCGGGCGCCACCGTGACGGAGTCACCGGTGTGGACGCCCATCGGATCGAGGTTCTCGATCGAGCAGATGATGATGGCGTTGTCGTTGCGGTCGCGGATGACCTCGAGCTCGAACTCACCCCAACCGGTGACCGACCGCTCGATCAGGACCTGGTCGATGGGGCTCGCGGAGATCGCGTTGGCCGCCATGACCTGCAGTTCCGCGGCGTCCGTGGCGACGCCGCCACCCTCTCCTCCAAGGGTGAACGCCGGACGGAGGATGACGGGGAAGCCGAGCTTCCGCGCCGCTTCCTGCGCGTCGTCCACGGTTGTGACGGTGTGCGCCTCGAGGACGTTCAGGCCGGCGTCCACCATGGCGCGCTTGAACTCCTCGCGGTCCTCGGCCGTGCGGATGGCGTCCGCCCGCGCGCCGATCAGCTCGACGCCGTACTCCTCGAGGACCCCGCTCTCGTGGAGCGACATGGCGAGGTTGAGCGCCGTCTGCCCGCCGAGCGTGGGCAGCAGGGCATCGGGACGTTCGCGCTCGATGACCGCGCGGACCGTCTCGGGATCGAGCGGCTCGACATAGGTCCGGTCCGCCACGCCCGGGTCGGTCATGATCGTCGCCGGGTTCGAGTTGACGAGGACGACCCGGTACCCCTCGTCACGCAGTGCCTGGCACGCCTGTGTCCCGGAGTAGTCGAACTCGCCGGCCTGACCGATAACGATCGGCCCGCTCCCGAGGACGAGGATGGTGGAGATGTCGGTGCGCCTCGGCATCAGCTGACCTCCTCGACGAACGCACGGAACGTGTAGGCGGCATCGTTCGGACCCGGGCGCGCCTCCGGGTGGTACTGCACGGACCAGGCGCGGAGCTCCGGTGCCCGGATCCCCTCGACGGAGCCGTCGAAGAGGCTGGTCCGGGTGATCTCGACGCCGTCCGGCAGCGGTGAGGACGAGACCGCGTATCCGTGGTTCTGCACCGTGATCTCCACGCGATCGTCCTCCACGCGCCGGACCGGGTGGTTGGCGCCGCGATGCCCGAAGGGCAGGCGCTCGGTGCCCATTCCCAGGGCCCGCGCGAGCAGCTGATGGCCCATGCAGATGCCGAAGACCGGGATCTGCCCGAGGACCGACTCGATGACCGAGATGACGTGACCCGCCGCGGCCGGATCGCCCGGCCCGTTGGAGCAGAAGAGGGCGGCCGGGTCCACGGAGAGGATGTCGTCGACGGTGGCGTCGGGCGGGAAGATCTCGAGACGGCATCCCGCACCGGCCATCCGCGCGACGATGCTGTCCTTGATGCCGCAGTCGATCGCCGCGATCCGCGGTCCGTCGACGCCGGCCGACCGCCGGGGGCCCGCGGCCGCCGCAGCCAGATCCTGCCCGTCGAGACCGGGATGGGCCTGCACACGTTCGAGCAGCGCCTCCGGGTCGAGTTCGGTGGACACCCCGCCGCGCATCGCGCCGCGATCGCGCAGGTGGGTGACCAGGCGACGGGTGTCGACGTCCTCGACGGCCACCACGCCCGCCTGGGCGAGCCACGTGTTCCACCCGGTCGGTCCCGCCGCCCCGCCCCGGTCACCGGAGCGGGCCATGATGACGGCCTCCGTCCGCACCCGGTCGCTCTCGCTGTAGCCGGGACCGGCGCCGTAGTTGCCGACCATGGGTGCCGCGAACGTCAGGATCTGCCCCATGTACGACGGGTCGGTGACGGCCTCCTGATAGCCGGTCATCGAGGTGGTGAAGACCATCTCGCCGAGTGCGGTCCCCTCGGCGGCGACGGCACGTGCCTCAAGGGTGAGTCCGTCCTCCAGGACGACCCACGCCGGTCGACGGGCCGCCATCAGCGGACCAGCTTCGAGATCGCCTTGAACTCACCGCTGCCGGCCTCTTCGAGCATCTGGAAGAGGGCCATCTCGGTGCTCGTGCCGCGCGCACCGGCGGCGCGCATCGCGCGGAGGCCGATGTCGCGGTTGGACCGCGTGCGCGACGAGACGGCGTCCTCCGCCACGTGGACGTCGAATCCCGCCCCCAGGAGGTCGAGGACGGTCTGGACGACGCACACGTGCGCCTCGATCCCGCAGACGACCCAGCTGGTGCAGCGCGCCCGCTTGACCGCCCGTTCGAAGGCATCCACGCCCCAGCCGGAGAAGCGCATCTTCTCGACCCGGTCCGTGAAGGCCGGGAGGTTCTCCTCGACCTCGGCCACCGTGCGGCCCAGCCCCTTGGGGTACTGCTCCGTGATGATGACCGGGCGCCCGAGGATCCCGAAACCCTCCGCCAGGATCTGGACGTTGGCCACCAGGTCGTCGAAACCGTCGATGACCGGGCGGAAGGCCTCCTGGACGTCCACGACGATCAGTCCGGTGGACGATCGGTCCAGGATCCCCGGACCACGTTTCACGCCTGCCATGCCAGCTGTCCTCCCGCGATCGTCATGGTGATGCGCCCGCTGAGCGTGTCGCCCAGGAACGCCGAGTTGGTGGACTTGCTCGCGAACCCGTTCGCGCCGACCACCTGCTCGGCGTCGAGGTCGATGAGCGCGATGTCGGCCACCGCGCCGTCGGCGAGGGTGGGGACCGGCAGGTCCACCACACGGGCCGCGTCGGCGCTCATCCGTCGCACCAAGAGTTCCAGGCTGAGCGTCCCCGGCTTCACCAGATGCGTGTAGCAGACAGAGAAGGCGGTCTCGAGGCCGGTCACGCCGAAGGGCGCCTCCTCGAACGTGCGCTCCTTCTCGTGCGCCGGATGGGGGGCGTGGTCCGTGGCGACGCAGTCGATGGTGCCGTCGATGAGCGCCGCGATCAGCGATGCCCGGTCTCTCTCGGCACGCAGCGGCGGATTCATCTTGTGCCGTGACGCGTCGAGGCCCAGCACGCGCTCGTCGGTGTGGACCAGGTGGTGCGGAGTGACCTCGGCCGTGATCGCGATGCCACGCGTCTTGGCGCGCCGGATCACGTCCACGGTCTCCTCGGCCGAGACGTGGCAGACGTGGATCCGTCCGCCCTCGTACTCGGCGAGATCCGCGTCCCGTGACACCTGGATGGCCTCGGAGATGCCGGGGATCCCGGTGAGGCCCAGCCGCGTGGAGATCTCGCCCTCGTGCATGACCCCGTCCGCCGACAGGTCGGCGTCCTCCTCATGGAGAACGAGCGGGAGCCCCGTCACCTGCTGGTAGCGCAGTGCGCGTCGCATCACCTCGGCGTTGGCGACGGGGACACCGTCGTCGCTGAAGCCCACCACGCCCAGGTCGGCCAGCTCACCCTGTTCCGTGAGGGTCTCGCCCGCCTGGCCCCGCGTGATCGCGGCGAAGAAGCCGACGCGCACGGCGGCCTGCGTCTGCGCCTGCTCGAACAGGGCGCCCACGACGGACGCCGAGTCGACCGGCGGCTGGGTGTTGGGCATGGCCACGACGGTGACGAATCCCCCGG
This sequence comes from uncultured Actinomycetes bacterium, assembly GCA_937862675.1. Taxonomy (GTDB): domain Bacteria; phylum Actinomycetota; class Thermoleophilia; order Miltoncostaeales; family Miltoncostaeaceae; genus CALMEC01. The sequence continues at coordinate 3,611 of CALMEC010000104.1, read as the reverse complement.
CGGCGGCGGCGCGGCTTCCCGATGCGATGTCCTCGGCGTCCTCCTTGCCGGGTGTGCGGAAGTGGACGTGGGGGTCGACGAACCCGGGCACGGCCACGAGCCCCGATCCGTCGATGCGCTCCAGGCCGGCGGGGTCGCCGCCGATCACGCCGTCGCGGATGACGAGGTCGCCGACCTCGTCGATGCCTGCGGCCGGATCGAGCTTGCGGACCCCCGTGACGACGAGGGAGACGGGGTCACCGTCACGTTGGACCAAACGGATGCTCACGCGGCCACCACCGGTTCGAGGGATGAGGGATTGGATGCCACGGCGGGCTCCACGAGGAGGTCGTAGAGGATCGCCATCCGGACGACGAGGCCGTTGGCCGCCTGACGCTCGATGAGCGTTGCTGGATCGTCCGCAAGTTCGCCGGAGATCTCGACCCCGCGGTTGATGGGCCCGGCGTGCATGACCCGCTGGCCGGGCCGCAGCCGCGCATGGGTGACCCCGTAGCGCGACGTGTACTCGCGGAGCGACGGGACGTAGCCGCCCGCGCCCATGCGCTCGTGCTGCATGCGCAGTACGTAGACGACGTCCGCGTCGTGGATGTCGCGCAGATCCGTGCTGGTCTCCACGCCGAGCGACTCGGCCCGCCACGGGATGAGCGTCGGCGGTCCGATCAGGGTGACCCTGGCCCCCATCGTCGTGAGACCGGTGATGGCGCTGCGCGCGACCCGCGAGGGCAGCACGTCGCCGACGATGGCCACGTGCAGCCCCTCGATGGATCCGACCTCGCGCTCGATGGTGTAGAGGTCGAGGAGCGCCTGGCTGGGGTGCTGATGCTTGCCGTCGCCCGCGTTGAGGACGGCCGCGTCGGTGAAGCGCGACGCCAGGTTCCCGGCACCGACCCCGCGGTGGCGGATGACGAAGATGTCGGGGCCGTAGGCGTTCAGCGTGAGGATGGTGTCCTTCAGGCTCTCGCCCTTCTCGACGCTGGAGCCCGACCCCTTGATGTTGACCACGTCCGCCGAGAGCCGCTTCGCCGCGAGCTCGAACGACGTCGCCGTGCGGGTCGACGCCTCGAAGAAGAGGTTGATGACGGTCCGGCCACGGAGCGTCGGGACCTTCTTGTTGCTGCGGCCCATGACCTCGGTGAACCGGCCGGCGGTGCGGAGGATGCGGGCGATCCCGTCGCGGTCGAGGTCCTCCATGGACAGCAGCGAACGACGCGGGCTCACTCCCCGCCGCCTTCCAGGACGATCTCGTCGACGCCGTCGATCTCCGCGATGCGGACGCAGACGCGCTCGGTGCGCGCCGTGGGGAGGTTCTTGCCCACGTAGTCCGGACGGATGGGCAGCTCACGATGTCCGCGGTCGACGAGGGCCGCCAGCTGGACGAGCGGAGGCCGCCCGTAGTCGAACAGGGCGTCGATCGCTGCACGGATCGTGCGCCCGGTGTAGAGGACGTCGTCCACCAGGAGAACCGCATGGGTGGAGATGTCGAAGTCGAGCGACGTCTCGCCGACGACGGGGGTGACGGCCCGGTCGGCGACGCCGACGTCGTCGCGGTAGAGCGCGATGTCGATGGTGCCGAGGGGCGGGATGACGCCCGTGAACTCGCCGATCAGCGCCTGGATGCGCGCCGCGAGCGGAACGCCGTTGGTGTGGATGCCGACCACCGCGAGCGGGAGGTCGGAGCCGACGTGGCGTTCGACGACCTCATGCGCGATGCGCTGCACTGTTCTGCGGAAGTGCTCCGCGTCGACCAGGACCTTGGCGCTCATGGGCACCTCCGTCCGGCCGGTGACTGCACGTACTTCACCTGTCCTCCCTTCTGACCTCACAGGGCCCGGTTAAAGGGTCCGCTCACTGTACCAAGCACGGCGGCCCCGTCCGGGGACGTCCGGGGTCGAATACCGGAGTACGCGGATCTTTCCATGACGTTCGACAGGCCGGTGGACGCCGGATGTGGGCGGGCGTGCCATTCTTCCCGGACCGCGATCCCGCCCGTGAGGACTGTGAATGAAAGCCACGATGCTCCAGTCGGTCTTCCCCACCGACACCAACCCCCAGGGGAACCTCTTCGGTGGACAGCTGGTGGCGTGGATGGACACCGCGGCCGGCGTCGCCGCCATGCGTCACGCCCGGGCGACGGTGGTCACCGCGCGGATCGACAACATCGACTTCACGGTCCCGGTCTACGTCGGCAACATCGTCGAACTGGTCGCCACGGTCACGAAGGTGGGGCGCACGAGCATGGTGGTCGAGGTGGTGGTCACGCGCGAGGACCCGTACCGCCAGACGCGGCAGCTCACCACCACCGGGCGCTTCACGATGGTGGCGATCGACGACCACGGGAAACCCGTCCCCGTCCCCCCTCTCGAGGGGAGTGCCTGACCGCGGGTCCTCCCGCCGACGCCGGCCCGTGCACGGGACCGGCGGTTCGCGACGGCACGCGGGCCGGGCGCGATCCCGGCGACGATGAGCGACGTTCGGCCCACCGGCCACGGATGCCCGGCGGACCCGAGTCGTCCTAGAATGGGTGTTCCGATCTCGGCGAACAGGCTGCATGCGATGGCGATCAACCAATTCAACGCGGTCGACCCGGAGCTGTTCTCCCGGTACTCGCGGCAGGGTCCCCGGTACACCAGCTATCCGACGGCGAACCTCTTCAACCCGGCCGTTGACGAGGCCCTGTACCGGTCGGAGATCGCCCGCACGGACGCCCGTGACGACGCACCCCCGTTGTCGCTGTACTTCCACATCCCGTTCTGCGACACCCTCTGCTACTTCTGCGGCTGCAACATGATCGTCAGCCGCAACCGGCAGAAGATCGCCTCGTACCTGGACGTCCTGATCGCGGAGATGGACCTGATGTCGCCCCTGCTCGGCAGGGACCGCGAGGTCGCCCAGATCGCCTGGGGCGGCGGCACCCCCACCTCGCTCGAGCCGGACGAGATCCGCCGGCTCACCGACGCCATCCGCAGCCGCTTCACGCTCTCCCCGGACGCCGAGGCGGGCGTCGAGATCGATCCCCGGGAGCTGCGCCGCGAGCACGTCATGGCACTGGCCGAGTCCGGGTTCAACCGGGTGTCGATGGGCGTCCAGGACTTCGAGCCGCGGGTCCAGGAGGCCGTCAACCGGATCCAGCCGCTTGAGGTCACGCTGCAGGCGCTGGAGTGGGTCGCGGAGGCGGGCATCACGAGCGTCAACCTGGATCTGATGTACGGCCTGCCCCACCAGACGCTCGAGACGTTCGCGCACACGCTCGACCGGATCGTGGAGATCGGGCCGGACCGCATCGCCGTCTTCAACTACGCCCACGTGCCGTGGATCAAGCGCCACATGGGTCTCATCCGCGAGGAGGATCTTCCCTCGGCGGACGAGAAGGTGCGGATCTTCATCGCGACACTCGAACGGCTGAACGAGGCCGGGTACGTCTACGTCGGCATGGACCACTTCGCGAAGCCCGACAACGAGCTTGCCGTCGCACAGCGCGATGGAAATTTTCGCTTTGCGGATCGGATAAACCAGTTCCTTGGCGCGCAGCAGCGGCATCGTCGCCACCACCACGCCGCCCGCCTTCAACACCGCGAGATAGGTCGCGCCCATCATCGGGTTGTTGCCGGAGC
>CALMEC010000103.1 GCA_937862675.1 uncultured Actinomycetes bacterium | reverse complement strand
CGGCGGCCGGGGCCGGGGGGGGGGTTCCGAGCCGGGGGGCGCCGGGCCGCCACCGGCGGCACGGAAGCGGCACCAGCCGATACCGTCCGCGTGGGCTAGAGGCCCGAGTGCGTGGAGCGGGACGAGTGGACCCGGCGCCGCACGATCTCGACCAGGGGCGTGCCGTTCCACTTGAGGATCTCGAGGAGGTAGATCAGGTAGAGGCCGGCCGCGAGGGCCACGGCCCCGGCGATCGTCATGCCGATCCAGCCCCCCCAGCGGAAGCTGATGATGATCGCGACGGTGCTCATGATGCTGCACCAGAGGTACATCGCCAGAACCGTCCGTCGCTGCCCCCAGCCGATGCTGAAGAAGCGGTGGTGGAAGTGGCTGCGGTCGGCCGAGTACACCGGCAGGCCGTGCTTGATGCGCTTGAGGACGACGAACGACGTGTCGAGGATCGGGATCGCCATCACGATCATCGGGAGGACGATCGCGAGGGCGGCGGCGCTCTTCATCACCCCGCTCACCGCCACGCCGGCGACGATGAAGCCGAGGAGCAGCGATCCCGCGTCACCCATGAAGATCTTCGCCGGGTGGAAGTTGTGGGCCAGGAAGCCGATGGCCGAGCCCGCGAGTGACGCCGCGATGATGGCCGGGACCGCGCGGTCGAGCGATGCCGCCAGGATCGCGAAGGTGGTGAGCCCGATGCCGGACACGCCGGCGGCCAGCCCGTCCATTCCGTCGATGAAGTTGATCATGTTCGTGAGTGCGACGAACCAGAGGATCGTGATCGGGTACTGCGCGGGTCCGAGATCGCCCACGCCGACGAAGGGCAGCGTGATGTGGTCGATCGTGAGTCCCGCCGCCACGGGGATGACGGCCGCCACGATCTGACCGGCCAGCTTGAGTGCCGGGTTGAGATCGAAGATGTCGTCGAGGGCCCCGATGAGGCACACCACGATGGCGCCGCCGATGAGGCCCTTTGACGGCGTGTCGAACAGCGGCAGGTAGTAGACGACCGGGATCAGGAACCCGGCCAGGATGGCCAGTCCTCCGAGGAGCGGCATCGGCACGGAGTGGATGTTGCGCCCCGCGGGCTGGCTGACCGCACCGAGACGACGTGCCAGACGCGCTGCGAACGGCGTGAGGACCACCGCCGCCAGAAGCGCCACCACCGCGCAGATGACGGGAATGAGCGTATTGGTCACAGGCGTCTCCGCGCCCGTACGGGGCGCATGGACCGAATTCTACGGCCCATGGTGAGATCCTTCACCGTGAGTGGCGTGGAGCGCCCTGCGATGGACCTCTCCCGCGGCCCAGACCACAAGCCGGCGCGGCAGGATCCGGGCGGCGACCGTGGTGATCATTGCCGTCGGCCCCGCCGCCACCCGGACCCGTCCGTCGGCCAGGGCCCGGACGGTGTCCCGCACGACGCGGTCCGGCGTGTAGGGAGGAAGCCAGGACGCGGCGGAGATGCCCGCCACCGCGCCGAACTCGGTCGGGACGGGGCCGGGGCACGAGGCGATGGCCCGGACCCCGCTGCCCCGCAGCTCGTCCGCGAGCGCCTCCGCGAAGTGGAGGTCGAACGCCTTGGTGGCGGCGTACACGGCGGTCTCGGGGATGGGCTGGTGCGCTGCGGCGGACGACATGACGATGATCGTCCCATTGCGCTGGGTCACCAGTCGGGGCAGTACGTGCGCCGCCAGGTCGACCACGGCCGCGCAGTTGACGACCACCATCCGCGTCTGCCGCTCGCGGGAGAGCTCGGCGACCCGGCCGGCGGCGCCGAAGCCCGCGTTCAGCACGACGATCTCGAGCGCCCGGACGCCGTCGACGGCGTCGCGGACCGTCCGCATCCCCTCCTCTGTGGCGAGGTCGGCCACCGTGTAGCCCACCTCCACACCGTGCTCACCGCCGAGGCGCTCCGCCAGCTCGCGCAGACGGTCCTCGCGACGCGCCACCAGGAGGAGCGGGTGGCCCTCACGGGCGTAGTGCTCGGCGAAGGCACGACCGATCCCGGAGGACGCCCCTGTGACCACGGCCACGCCCCGTACGCCGACGTCACCCTCCATGAGGTGTCCCGCGCGTGTGCACCGCGGATCCCCCGCCATCAGGGGCCGGTCGCGTGCAACGGGTGTTCGGCGCACCGTCCGCGGCGCCGGCGAGAGAGGTGGATCGGCTCATCATGGATGCCCGTCCGCGTTCACAGACGGCCGGATTCAGGATAGGACGTCGTTCGGAAGGCATGGGCGTCACCGTCGCACGGGGACGTCCATCCGGTCCAGCCGCGACAGGAGACCGTCCATGTCCGGTCCGGCGCGCACCACGCGGACCCCGGATCCCAGGTCGGTGAGATCGAGGACGGACGACGCCGTTCCCGGAAGCCGTCCGAGGTCGGTCACCGTGTCCGCGCGGTCCGCGATCTCGGGCGGCACCTCGTCCATCGCGGCGGGAGACGGCCCGCCCGGCGCGTTCGCGCTGGTGGCCACGAGTAGCCGCCGGATCGCGACGAATGCCGCCGGCATCACCGGGACGCGGATGCCGACCGATCCCACGGCCGACCCGGATGCCGCGGCGAAACGTGCCTAGGGGTCGGGGGTGATGCAGGTGACCGTTCCGGGAAGCAGCTCCGCGACCAGCTCCCGGGTCGCGGCGTCCACGGCCGTGAGGGCGTCGGTGACGAGATCCAGGTCGTATGCCAGCACCTGGCACGGCTGTCCGCGATCGCGCCCCTTCACGTCGTAGAGACGCTCGACGGCACCCGGGACGTCCAGCGCGCACGCGAGCCCGTAGACGGTGTCGGTCGGCACGATCGCGACCCCGCCGCCGGCGAGCACCCGGTCGAGGCCGGCGATGTCCGGCGGGTTCACGGCCGCCGTCCTCCCACCATCCGCTCGACACCCGCGAGGTCCTGCCGCACCTCGACGTCCGCGAGTCCCGCCTGCCGCATGCGGTCGGCGACCGCGGCAGCCTGTCCGAGCCCGACCTCGATGAGAAGGCTCCCCCCGGGGGTGAGGACGTGCATCGCCTCCCGGATGACCTGCTCGTGGCACTCCATGCCGGTCGGCCCCGAGCTCAGCGCACCCCGCGGCTCGAAACCCAGTTCCGGCTCGACCGCGGCCAGCTCGGCGTCGGTGAGGTACGGCGGGTTCGCCACGACGAGGTCGAACGGGCGATCGGCCAGCGCGGCCGTCCCGTCGGAGAGCACCCAGTCGACGCGACCGTCCGCATCGTTGCCCTTCGCGACGGCGAGCGCCTCCGCGGAGACGTCCACCGCCGTGACCACCAGGTCCGGCCGCTCCGTGGCGAGCGCCAGGGCGATCGCACCGCTGCCGGTGCCCCAGTCGAGGACCCGCGCGCCGTCGGCGGCCCGCTCCAGCGCCCAGTCGACGAGGTGCTCCGTCTCGGGACGCGGGATGAGCACGTCCGGCGACACCTCGAGCTCGAGGTGCCGGAACCCGCGGCGGCCGCGGATGTAGGCGACCGGCTCCCGAGCCGCGCGGCGGCGCACCAGCTCCCGGTAGCGCGTCACCTCGTCGCGGTTCAGCGGCTGCAGGAGCGCGGTGTAGAGGTCGATCCGCTCGCAGTCGAGCGCATCCGCCAGGAGGAGCTCCGCGTCAAGCCGCGCCGTGTCGATGCCCCGCTCGGCGAAGAGGCCCGTCGCACGCCGCAGGAGCTCGCCGATGACGAGGGGTGCGGTGTCCCCGGTCTCACGCGTCATCGCGACCTCCCCGGTCCGGCGACGACCTCCGGGAACCCGCGACGTGGTGCACGCCACCGGGGACCTCGGGCAGGCGAACCGGCGTACCCCCTGAGACCCGGTGACGCCCCGCATCCACGATCCCGTGGGATCACCCGCCTAGTGACGTGCGACCGCCATCACGAAGGTGCGCAGCGGTCCGCGCAGGCACGCGTTGACCTCGTCCATCGTCGCGAGGACGCCGGCGAAGTCCATGTCGATCTCGCGCTGCGAGTAGACGACACGCAGGTAGATGCGCGACGGATCCGCATGCATCGGCTCGATGGAGCAGTCGATGCTGCCCTCGCCGAGGGATCGCCAGATGCGCAGGCCCAGCGACAGGTCGTCGTCCGGCTCGCCGAGCATCGCGACCCGGTCGGCGTCGAAACGGACGATGTCGTCGATGATGAGGGCGCGGCCGGCGCCCTCGTCCTCCAGGTCCCAGGTCGCCACGAGGGTGATGTCCTCGAGCCAGAAGGGCTCGATGCCGAAGCGGGTGACCGCGTCGCCGACCAGGCCGTCGATCCGCTCACGACCCTCCTGGTAGCCGAGTCGCACCACTCCGCCGCAGGCGATCTGCGTGGGACGGAGCACCAGTTCGGCACCGTCCGGGTCGGACAGGGTGGCGCCGCCCTCCTCCGCGAACTCGAGTCGCGGCAGGTCGTACGCGCCGCTGACGTCGGCGAAGAACGACGCGACCTCGTCCCGTGGAAGGTCGACCGCGTCGAAACGGAGAGTGACCCCCAGGAACTCGGATCGCAGCAGGTCGGGATTCACTGCCCGGAGTCTGTCATGTCCGCGAGGCGCAGTCGACGTTCCTCGGCCTGCAGCGCCTCGGTCAGCCGATCCAGCTGCCCCTCCAGCACCTGGCCGCGCAGGGCGACGCTGAGGTTGACCCGGTGGTCGGTGACGCGGTCCTGCGGATAGTTGTAGGTGCGGACCTTCTCGGATCGGTCGCCGGATCCCAGCTGCCCCCGCCGGCTGGCGGAGAGCTCGGCCAGCTGCTCCGCGAGCGCACGCTCGTAGAGGCGGGCACGGAGGACCCGCATCGCCTTCTCCTTGTTCTGGAGCTGGCTCTTCTCGTCCTGGATCGCCACCACGAGACCCGTCGGCAGGTGGGTGATGCGCACGGCCGAGTCGGTGGTGTTGACGCTCTGGCCGCCCGGACCGCTGGACCGGTACACGTCGACCTTGAGATCGTTGGAGTCGATCGTGATCTCGACGTCGTCCACCTCGGGCATCACGGCCACCGTGGCCGTGGAGGTGTGGATGCGCCCCTGGCTCTCCGTGGCGGGGATGCGCTGCACCCGGTGGACACCGCCCTCGTGCTTGAAGACCGAGTAGGCGCCGGAGCCCTTGATGGCGAGGCTGACGTCCTTGAAGCCGCCGGCGTCGGCCGGGCTGGACCCCATCAGCTCGATGCGGTACCCGCGCGACGCGGCGTACTTGGAGTAGATCTCGAGGAGGTCGCGGGCGAAGAGCGCCGCCTCCTCCCCGCCCGCCGCCGCCCGGATCTCGACGATCACATCACGTCCGTCGTTGGGGTCGGGCTCCACCATGGCCTCGCGGATGGCCGGTCCGAGCTGTTCCATCTCGGTCTCGGACTCCTGGAGGATGGCGCGGATGTCCTCGTCCTCCTCGCCGGCCTCGAGGAGCTCGGCGGCCTCCAGCGCCTGCGCACGCGCGTCGCGGTAGCGCGCGGACAGGGCGAACGCCTCGCCCAGCCCGCTCCAGCGCCGGTTGACCTCGGCGAAGCGCACGCGGTCGGCGACGAGCGCGGGGTCCGCCATCGCGGTCTCCAGCTCGCCCCGCGTCACCTCGATCTGGTCGACGAGCTTGTCGACGGCCTCGTCGCTCACCTCAGGTCACCTCCGTCGTCGTCACCGTCCTCCCGCCCGAGGGCAGGGATCCCGACTGAGGGGCGTTACGACTTCTGGCGACGGGCCAGCTTGCGCTGGAAGCGCTCGACGCGTCCGCCCGTGTCCACCAGCTTCTGCCGGCCGGTGTAGAACGGGTGGCAGTTGCTGCAGATCTCCACGCGGATCTCCGACTTCGTCGACCGGGTCGTGAAGGTGTTGCCGCAGGTGCAGCTGACCTCGGCGATGACGTACTCGGGGTGGATGTCCGTTTTCATGCTGCCTCTCTCGTGGTGGCGACGACCGACCCCGTAGTGTAGCGGTTTCGCCGCACTCCGCCCGGGACGGCCCGTCCTGTCCGCCGGCCGGCGATGCCGGGACCGCAGGTACCGGCGCCCCTGGCCGTCGTCAGACGGCGATCCCGAGGTGGGCGATCCGCCGTGCCAGACGGTCCATCGGCTCGGGACGGCCCACATGGTAGCCCTGTGCCCGATCGGCCCCGAACGTCCCCAGCATGGTGAGGACGGACGCCGTCTCGACGCCCTCCACGATCACCCGGAGCCCGAGCGAGTGGACCAGCTCGATCATGCTGCGCAGCACCACACGCTCGCGCTCGGTGGTGGCCTCGGCCACGAAGGACCGATCGATCTTCACGCCGTCCACCGGAAGGTGGCGCAGGCGGGCGAACGACGAATGGCCGGTGCCGAAGTCGTCGATCCACGACTCGACCCCGATGGCCCGCAGACCCTCCAGCGTCTCGATGGCCGCGGCATGGTCGTCCATCACGCTCCCCTCCGTGATCTCGACGATCAGACGGCCCGGGCCGATCCCGTGCTCGGCCATGGCATCACGCACCCATGACACGAGGTCGGCCTCGTAGAGGTTGCGGACGGAGAGATTGACCGAGACGGTGAAGTCCGGATCGATGCGGCCGATCTCCCGGAGATCGGTCAGGGCGCGCCGGATGACCCAGCGTGTGAGGGGACGGATCTGGTCGGAGCCCTCCGCCAGGCCGACGAAGACCGTCGGCGAGATCATGCCCACGGTCGGATGCCGCCAGCGGGCGAGGGCCTCCGAGCCCACGATGCGCCCCGTGGCGACGTCGATCAGCGGCTGGTGGTGCAGGTCGAGCGTGCCGGTGCTGAGGACCGTCTCCAGGTCGCCCACCAGGGCGAGCCGTCCCGTGGCGAGCGGATCGATCTGGGGTTCGTAGACCTGGACCCCTCCCCCGTCGTCCTTGGCGCGATGCATCGCGACATCCGCGCGGCGGATGAGCTCGTCCACGGTCTCCGCGTCGGCCGGCGCCGCGGCGATCCCGATACTGGCGCGGACGCGCAGGCGCAGTTCGCCAACGTGGACCGGCTGGCTGATCTCCTCACTGATCCTGGCCGCGACGGCTCGCGCGCCTTCCCCGGTCGATCCCGCCAGCACGACGGCGAACTCGTCGCCGCCGATGCGGCAGGCGCAGCCCTGACCGGAGGGACGGCATGCGACGATGCGCCGGGCGAGCTGGACCAGCAGCTGATCGCCGGTCTCATGTCCCAGGGCGTCGTTGATCTCCTTGAACGCGTCCAGATCGATGGACAGGAGTGCGACCGGACCGGAGTCGGGATCCCCGAGCCGGCCGGCCAGGTGCTCCGCCAGCGCGCGGCGGTTGGGGAGCCCCGTCAGCTCGTCGCGCCGCGCCTGTTCGTAGGGGAGGGGGGAGGCGCGCACGCGGTCGGTCACGTCCATGAAGTCGACGGTGCAGCTCGTGGGATCGACGGCGCGGACCCCGACCTGGATGACGCGTCCGTCGGCCTCGGTCACCTCGGTGGTGATCGCCCCGGGCTCGGCGTCGCCGTCGAGAAGCTCCGCGGCACGGGCCAGGCAGGCGTGGTCGCGCCCGATCTCACCGAGCCGGCGGCGGACGACCACCGACTCGTCCAGCATGGCGCTGCAGGCGTGGTTCACGGAGACGACCCTCCACTGGCCGTCGTCGGACCTCCGGAGGAGCATCTGCGGAACGGGTGACGTCATCACCACCCGGCCGAGCGTGGCGGCCTCGCTCTCGACGGCCACCTGCCGCGTCCGGTCGACGAGCACGCCGGTGAAGAAGCGGTGGCGACCCGACGCGTCCGTGACCGCGGTCACATGCGCCTCGCAGGAACGCCAGCCCCCGTCGGCGTGGCGGATGCGGAACATCACCACGGGTGCCACGTCGCCCGACTGGAGGTCGGCGACCATGCACGGGTCGTCGGGGTGGCGGATGGAGGCGACGAACCCCGGGTCCTCCCACCGTTCGGCCGGATACCCGAAGATCCGCTCCGCCGCGGGGGTCACGCGCAGCCCCCGCCCGGGGATCTGCTCCCAGAGGACGGCGTCGATGTGACGCGACAGCCGGTGCTCATGCTCGCCGAGTGTGCGGGCGCTGATGTTGAGGCGGATGGCGCGCACCGTCAGGATCGCCGTGGCGGCGCAGAAGGCCAGCGCGGACAGCCACGCCGGGGGACGATCGCCCACGGTGTACGTGAGGACGACGGCTGCGGTGACCCCGAGGAACGTGCCGGCCGCGACGAGGGGACGGAAGGTGGCCCCCCAGGCCAGCATGACGACGGCCACCGTGAGCACCGCGGTGGCGGCGACGCCGGCCGCGGCGAACGCCGAGAGGAGGGTCCCGTCAGCCAGCGTGCCCCATCCGGCGATCTCGCGCCGCGC
>CALMEC010000102.1 GCA_937862675.1 uncultured Actinomycetes bacterium | reverse complement strand
GTCCTCGGAGAGGGGCACAAATTCATCCGCCGCAGGGAGCTCAAGCCCGGCAAGGTGGCGTTGATCTCAGGCGGCGGCTCCGGCCACGAGCCGCTGCATGGCGGCTTTGTGGGCCACGGCATGCTGGACGCCGCCTGCCCCGGCCAGGTCTTCACCTCGCCCACCCCCGACCAGATGCTCGAGGCCACCAAGGCGGTCGACGGCGGAGCCGGTGTCCTCCACATCGTGAAGAACTACACCGGCGACGTCATGAACTTCGAGATGGCCGCCGACATGGCGACGGCCGAGGGGATCGAGGTCGAGTCCGTCGTCGTGGACGACGACGTCGCCGTCAAGGACAGTCTGTACACGGCCGGCCGGCGCGGGGTGGGCGGCACCGTCCTCCTCGAGAAGATCTGCGGTGGCGCGGCCGAGGACGGCCGGTCCCTGGCCGAGGTGGCCGATCTGGCGCGCCGTGTCAACGACAACGTCCGCAGCATGGGCATGGCGCTCACGTCCTGCACCGTGCCCGCGGCGGGCAAGCCGACCTTCGAGCTCGGTGACGACGAGATGGAGATCGGCATCGGGATCCACGGCGAGCCGGGACGCGAGCGGATGAAGCTCGCATCGGCGGCCGAGGTCACCCGCATGCTGACCGAGCCCATCCTCGAGGACCTCCCGTTCTCGTCGGGCGACTCCGTCCTCGCCTTCGTCAACGGCATGGGCGGGACACCGCTCATCGAGCTCTACGTCGTCTACAACGAGCTGAACACCGTCCTCACGGAACGGGGGATCACCATCGCCCGCAACCTGGTCGGTCCGTACATCACCTCGCTGGAGATGGCCGGGTGCTCCATCACCCTGCTGCGGCTCGACGACGAACTCACCCGCTACTGGGACGCACCGGTCCTCACGCCGGCGCTGCGGTGGGGGGTCTGACCATGCCGGCGACCCGGAGGGGGAGATGAGCATCGACGCCACGACCGTGGCGGCCTGGATCCGGGATTTCCAGGCCGCGGTCGGAGAGAACAAGGAGATGCTGACCGAGCTGGACTCCGCGATCGGCGACGCCGACCACGGGATCAACATGGACCGCGGAATGACGGCCGTCGTCGCCAGGCTCCCGGAGGGCGACGACATCGGCCAGCTCCTCAAGACGGTCGGGATGACCCTCATCTCGACCGTCGGCGGTTCCGGCGGTCCCCTGTACGGGTCGTTCTTCATGCAGGCGGGCAATGCGCTCGCCGGCAGGACCGAACTCACCGCCGACGACTGGCTCGCGGCTCTGGACGCCGGCATCGCAGGCGTCCAGAAGATCGGGAAGTCCGAGGCCGGGCAGAAGACCATGCTCGACGCGCTGATCCCGGCGCGCGACGCGTTCGCGTCCGCGCGGCGGGACGGGGCGGACATGGCGCTGGCCCTCTCCGCGTCCGCGGAGGCCGCCGATGCGGGCAAGACGGCCACCATCCCGATGCTCGCGCTGAAGGGCCGTGCCAGCTATCTCGGCGAGCGGAGCATCGGTCACCAGGATCCCGGAGCGACCTCGAGCGCGCTGCTCATCCGCGCCGCAGAACGATCATTCGCAACTACGAACGGAGGACGGTGATGGCCAAGTACGTCGGTGCCATCGACCAGGGGACGACAAGCAGCCGCTTCATGGTGTTCGACCATGGCGGTCAGGTCGTCGCAATCGATCAGAAGGAACACGAGCAGATCTTCCCCGACCGCGGCTGGGTCGAGCACGACCCGGCGGAGATCTGGACGAACACCCAGGAGGTGATCGACGGCTGTCTCTCCAAGGGGGGTATCGACCCGAAGGACCTCGCCGCGGTCGGCGTCACCAACCAGCGGGAGACGACGGTGGTGTGGGAGAAGGCCACCGGGCGGGCCATCCATAACGCGTTGGTGTGGCAGGACACGCGCACCGACAAGATCTGCGACGAGCTCGCCGCCGACGGGGGACCGGATCGCTTCCGCGCGAAGACGGGCCTTCCCATCGCGACGTACTTCTCCGGGCCCAAGATCAAGTGGCTCCTCGACAACGTCGAGGGGGCGCGGGCCAAGGCCGAGGCGGGTGAGCTCCTGTTCGGCAACATGGACACCTGGATCATCTGGAACCTGACCGGCGGCACCGACGGCGGGGTCCACATCACGGATGTCACGAACGCCAGCCGGACCCTGATGATGGATCTGGAGACCCTCGACTGGGACGACGACTGCCTGCGCATCCTGGGCGTCCCGAGGTCCATGCTGCCCGACATCAAGGCGTCGTCCGAGGTGTACGGCGAGGCCGTCGGCACCCTGGCCGGCATCCCCGTCGCCGGGGACCTGGGCGACCAGCAGGCCGCGCTCTTCGGTCAGACGTGCTTCGACGAGGGCGAGGCCAAGAACACCTACGGCACCGGCTGCTTCGTCCTGCTGAACACCGGCGAGAAGCCGATGCAGTCGCAGAACGGGCTGATCACCGGCGTGGGGTACAAGATCGGGGACGAGCCCGCGAAGTACATGCTGGAGGGCTCGATCGCGATCGCCGGTTCGCTCGTCCAATGGCTTCGCGACAACCTGA
>CALMEC010000101.1 GCA_937862675.1 uncultured Actinomycetes bacterium | reverse complement strand
CCCCCTGACGCCGCTCACGTCGACGGCCGTCGCAGACGCCGCCATCCGCAAGGGTGACATCGACATCTATCCCGACTACACCACCACCCTCCTCACCGATGTCCTCAAGGTGGAGAACCCGCCCACGGACGTCGACAAGCAGGTGGACATGATCCGCGACCGCTACGCGAAGCGCGGACTGACGGTGCTCGACGTCGCCCCGTTCAACAACGACAACGAGGTCGCGTGCACGAAGGACGCCGCCGACGCGAACTCCCTGACCACGCTCAGCAGCCTCGGCCCCGCGTCGCCGAAGCTCGTCTACTCCGCCAACCCGGAGCACACGACGCGCGCAGACGGGCTGCCCCTCCTGGAGAGGGTCTACGGCGTCCACTTCAAGCGTGTCATCAAGGTCGACATCAGCCTTCGCTACCGTCCGATCGAGGACGGCGACGCGCAGTGCGTCTACGCGTTCGGCACCGACCCCAAGATCGCGACGAACAACCTTGTGGTGCTGAAGGACGACAAGGGCCAGTTCGGGGGCGCGCCCTATCAGGGGATCCCCGTGGTCTCGAAGAAGTTCCTGGATGCGGCACCGGCCGAGTTCGCACAGACCATCAACGCGGTCAGCGCCAAGCTGACCAACGAGGAGGTCCGGACGATGAACGCCCAGGTGGACATCGACAAGGAGGACCCGGACGTGGTGGCCGCCGAGTTCCTCAAGCGGGCCGACCTCACCTAGCCGCCGTGGGGCGGACCGCTCCGGCGCGGTCCGCCCCACGGACGATGCCGGCCGGGAGGCGCGGTGCCGGACGACGACGAGATCCCGAACATGAACGACGAGTCCGTCCGACGGCTCCGGGCATACGTGCAGGGTCCCGGACTGGCCCGCCGGATCGCGCACTACCTGGGCACCCGCGGTGAGGACGCGCGCCGTGCCGCGATCACCGACCTCGTCGAGTGGACGCGCCTCATCGGGCAGATCGGCTTCCGGGACGATCCGCCTCCCCTGGCCGAGGTGGCGCGCCGGGTCCGGTGCCTGCTCCCCGACGACGAGGATGTCGAGGTCGACGACGCCCTCTGGGACGCGGCGCGCGACCTGACCCGCGACGCGGTCCTGAACGCCCGGCGCAGCCGGACACCCGACCTCGTCGTCACGGCGTTCCTCTTCGGT
This sequence comes from uncultured Actinomycetes bacterium, assembly GCA_937862675.1. GTDB lineage: Bacteria > Actinomycetota > Thermoleophilia > Miltoncostaeales > Miltoncostaeaceae > CALMEC01. The sequence continues at coordinate 2,422 of CALMEC010000101.1, read as the reverse complement.
CCGGCGACGATCCCGCCCGACCTGGCCCGCAGCGCCGGTCAGGAGTTCCAGCTGCCGGATCCCCTCGCGGCGCGGATCGCGACCATCGACGCCGCGATCGCCGGGTACACCAGCGTCGAGGTCTCGTGGGCGCTGCGGCTCGGGGTGATCCTGAACGCCGACCAGGCACTCGGCGCCTGCCTGTCCCGGCTCGACGACATCGGCCAGGCCGACGACCCGATGCGCACGCTGCGCTACGTCCATGCCGACGTGGCCCCGATCGCGTCGGCACTCCGCGCCGCCATGGTGTGGCGGCCCGCGGTGCCCACCACTCTCGTCCACCTGATGATCGTCCACATCATCGACACGTGGATCACGCACGAGTCGGACGTCTTCGCCGACGACACGTTCGAGCGGACCGTCGAACAGGCCGAGGGCGCGATGGAGGAACGCGAGGCGTCGCTCCGGTGGCTGGACCGGATCGAGGAGTGGGTCACCCGTATCCCGGACCTCTGACGCGGCCGATCCTCCGGTGTGCCGGAGGATCGGCCGCGGACGACGGGTTCGCACGACCGTTCGGTTAGCCTCCCGTCATGCAGTGGGCCATCTTCGACGGGATCGCCGATGCCGACGTGCAGCAGGTGCTCTCCATCGCGAGGCGGCGCCGCTTCACGAGAGGTGAGGTGGTCGTCCACGCACACGATCCCGCCGATACGATCCACCTGATCGAGCGCGGGCGTTTCGCGGTGCGCGTGCAGACACCGCTCGGCGACACGGCCGTGCTCACGGTCCTCGGACCGGGCGACCTCTTCGGCGAGCTCGCGCTCCTCGGACCGGACAGGCGGCGCACCGCGACCGTCGAGGCGCTCGAGACCGGTGAGACCCGCTCGATCCTGCACGATGACTTCCATGCCCTCCGCCGTCGTCATCCCGGCGTCAACGAGGTGCTCATCGCGATCCTTGTCGGCGAGGTGACCCGCCTGTCGCAGCACCTGCTCGACGCCCTCTACGTGGGTGCCGACAGCCGGGTTCGGCGACGACTGCTCGAGCTCGCCGCCGTCTACGACGACGGGCGGGACGGGGAGGTGACCATCCCGCTCCGGCAGGAGGACCTGGCCGGCCTCGCCGGCACGTCGCGTGCCACCGTCAACCGCGTGCTGCGGGAGGAGGAGGGACGGGGAGCCCTTCGGCTCGCGCGTGGCCGTGTGGTCGTCTGCGATCGGGACGGCATCGCGGCGCGCTGCCGGATCTGACCTCCGTCCGTGCCGGCGCTCAGCCCCTGACCCGGCGGCCGGACTTCAGGACCGTCCAGCGGTGCCCGGCGCGCACGGTGAAGGCCTTCCCGGTGCGGCGGTTGCGGACGACGACCCTGCCCTCGGTGACGCGGATCACCGTGCGGTCGCAGGTGTCGGTGATGTTCCACGCCGTTCCGCTCGCCACCGCGGAGGCATAGGTGCCGATCGTGCGGAAGCGTCCGTTGACACGGATGCGCAGCCGCCGGACCTTCTTCTTCACCGCCTTCGCCTTGGTGGAGTTCTTGGCACAGGAGATCGGCTCGTTCAGGCGCAGATCGGCGACGACGGCGCCGGACGGCGGGGAGTCCATCCGGAACCGGCCGCCCGAGACCTGGGCGTTCGCCGGCCGGCGCGCGTGGTCGAGCACCCCGATGGAGAGGCTGCCCGAGCGGGCGTCGACCTCGGAGCGGTCGGGGGCGATGTCCGGCTCGCGGAGCGGGATGGAAGCGGGCGTTCCCGTCGGCTGGACGCGGACCGCACCCACCGCCGGAGTCACCAGGAGCGAGCGGCCACGAGCGGGCGGGGGCAGGGCGCCGACATCGCTCAGCCGACGGACGCGGCTGTTGCCGGTGTCGGCGATGAGCACGCCACCACCGGGCGCCGATTGGATGGCGGTGGGCGCATCGAGGAGGCCGCCGCTGGCCGGGCCGTTGTCTCCCCGCAGGCCGGGAGAGCCGCCGGACACGGTGAAGATCGCCCCGAGGGGCGTCACCCGACGGACGCGATCATTTGCCGAGTCCACGATCAGATAGCCGCCGTTCGGCCCGATCGCCTGCAGGTCGGCGGGCGCCGCGAGGCGGGCGCGGCGTGCCGGATCACCGTCACCGGAGAACCCGCGCACACCGCCGGCGACGGTGGCGATCACCCCGTCCGGTGCGATGCGCCGCACACGATCGTTACCGGTGTCGGCGATGAGGATCGACCCGTCGGGGAGCGTCGCGGTGCCGGTGGGCGCGTTCAGGGCCGCGCTCGTCGCCGGACCGCCGTCGCCCGCGAAGCCCGGTCCCGTTCCGGCGATCGTCGTGATGACACCGTCCGGTGCCAGGCGGCGGATGCGGCTGTTGCCGGTGTCGGCGATTAGGACGGAACCGTCGGACAGCAAGCTGAGTTCGCGGGGGGCGTCGAGCCGGACCGGCGCCGCGGGGCCC
>CALMEC010000100.1 GCA_937862675.1 uncultured Actinomycetes bacterium | reverse complement strand
GACCGAGATCTGCAGCGCCTCCTCGGCGCGTGCCCGCCCGGCGACGACGTCGCCCGTCATGGCGAGCACCCATCCATAGGCCCCCCAAACCGCGACCTGGACGAACGCCGCGATGTCCGAACGACGCTGCACGATGTCCTCGAAGTGCGCGATCGCGTCGCTGAACCGGCCGATCAACAGGCTCGCCTGGGCCACCGCGATGTCACTCGCGAGCGCGAAGTTCGTGACACCGGGGGATGCGGGGATGTCCCGGAGCCGCGTCTCGATGTCCAATCCTGACAGGACCGGACGCACCTGTTCGACGAGCATCACGGCCTCACGGGGGTCCGCGGTCCAGGAGACCGTCGATGCATAGGCCACCTTTGCGATCGCGGCGGCCGGCGGATTCCGGGCGATCGTCGGATCGTGGAGCCCCTCCAGCGCCCGTGACGCCCGGCCGATTCGCAGGTTCGCCCAGCCGTAGAGCAGCATGATGTCCACGTCGTCGCGCCAGCACCGCCCGGGGATCCCCTCCAGCCACTGGACGAACAGGTCCAGCCGGGACCGGAGGTCGACCTCGGCCCATCGCCGCCGCATCAGCTCGACGGCACGCTCCCAGCTCTGGGCCTCGATGAGGTGGTGGATGGCACTCGTCAGTCCCGAGAACGAGTCGGGCTCGTCCAGCCATGCCCCGGCGGCGCGGAGGTGCAGCTCACGCCCGACATCCGGCTCCATCCTGGCGAGCCGGCGCTGCAGTGCCTCACGCAGGATCGCGTGGTACCGGTACTGCCCGTCCTCGAGTCGGGTGACGAGCGACGTCCGGCGGATCATCTCGTCGAGCACACGCGGAGTGCTGGGTTCGGCGGTGACCGCGGTGGCGACCCGGACCGAGAACCGATCGAGGACGGCCGTCCGGACGAGCACTTCCACGTCGGCGTCGTCCAGCACCGGCAGCACCTCGGCACCGACATAGTCGACGAGGTCCAGGACGGCCTCCTCGATCTCGACGGCCGGATCGGCCCTGAGCCGCCACCGTACCGCCTCGACGGCGGCGGCCCAGCCGTTCGTGACCTCGGTGATCCGGGCGGCCTTCGACACCGTCTCGGGGTCGAGGAGCTCGGCCACCTCATCCACGGTGAGACGGAGGTCGTCGGCGGTGATCACATCGGCGAAACCGCCGACCTGCCACCGTTCGATGGGCCAGGGAGGCTGGCGACGGGCCGCCACCACGATGCGATGGCGATCACTCGCCGCCATCGAGACGATGCGTCCCATGTCACGAGCCGCCTCGGGAAGCAGCCCGTGGACATCGTCGAAGAAGAGTACGAAGTCGTGGGGCAGCGATCGCAGTGCGTCCTCGACGGCGTGCCCGAACTCGGAGCCGAACGCCGAGCCGTCCGGCGGCATGAGCGCGGTGAGCCGATCCGCGACGGCGGTCGGCACACCGATCGTCGTGAAGCCCCGGACGGCGGCCTGCGCGGCATCGAGCGTATTCGAGCTGTGGAACGCGTCGAATGAGATCAGCGCCTTGGGCACATCGCCGGCGCGTCGCCACCACGACTGGATCAGTGTGCTCTTGCCGAAGCCCGCGGGCGCGATCACCATTGTCAGAGGGTGACGACCGAAACGTTCGTCGAGCCTCGATGGAACTGACATCCCTCTCTCCCCCCAACCTCGAGATATCGGCCATCCTGCACGAACGGCGGCGGTGATGTCACGGCCGGCACACCGACTTCGCTCAGCCGTGCGACTCACGCCGATCATCGGAGACCACGTGGACCCGTCATGAACACACGCCGAGCGGGGGGTTGGGTCAGGGGGACGGTTCTCGTCACATTGCCGCAGCGGAACGAGGGGGTGGCCCTATCCTCCCGACGAGCCGGGAGGGACCCGCCCGGCCCCCCCCGCACGACCGCCGCACCGATCCAGGAGAACCGTGATCGTCGTCATGATCAGCGTCCCGTCGCACGACGCCGGGCTCAGGACCGTGAACAGCGTGGGCGCGGCGAGTCTCGAGGGACGGATCCTGGTGGAGGACATCGCGATGGTCCACAGGACCGATGACGGAGAGGTCGAGGTCCACCGCTCCGCCCCGTCCCCCGAGAACCGCAGGATCATCGGGGACGGAACGCAGGGTCCGCTCGCCGGCCTCTTCTCGGCCCCGCTGGCTCCCGCCGTCGCCGTCGGGGCACGGGCGCCGACGGCCACCAGGACGACACGGGCCGGACGGGCGATCCGTCTTTCCGGTGCCACCGCATTCCTTCTGGTCGACGAGGCCTCGACGCTCACCATGGAACAGGCGGGCCAGGCGATGCGCGGATCGGAAGCCGTCGTGTTCGTGCTCGCCGACGAGATCGCCACCCTCACCATCGGGGAGATCGTCGACGACGAGGCGCGGATCGGCTACTACGTCCTCCCCGAGGCGACCCGCCGGCTGATCCGTCCCTCCCGGCGCGCCGGGTCATCACGTCCTCTGTGCGACCGACACCACGCGCGGCCGGTCAGCGGCGTCCGAGACCACCGACACGGACTCTTGTGACGTCGCGGACTCACCGGCTCGGGCTCACCTGACACCCCCCGCCCCCGTCCCGCCCGCCGCAGAGCCGGCCAAGCGCGCCCGGGAGGACGTCCTTGAGCCAGGACCGCGCGTCGTCCTTCACGCCCTGGATCAGTGCGTCCCGGAGGATCGACTCGAACGACCGGCCACCGTCGAGCTCCGTGAGGATCGTGCCCACATCGATCCTGTCGAGCGACCAGCGCAACATGTCACCGGTCGACGGCAGTCGTCCGAGAAGAACGCCGGGGATCCTGTCGACGAGCCCGCCGGGAATGCCGGCCTCGGCCGCGAGCGACGGCAGGAGCGCCGACGGCTCCGGGAGCTGACCGGCCTTCTCCAGCCGGTCGATGCCGTGATGCAGGCCGTCCGTGATCGCCTGTTCCAGGCCCCGTTCGTCGGTGCCCGTCTCGCGTGCGAGCTCGGCGCGGTCCTGCGGCGAGAGGAGCGCGAGCAGAAGCCGCTCGCGGCTCACGCCCAGGGTGCACGCAGCGTCGTTGACGCCGGTGACGACCACGGTCTCCACCAGGCCGGCGAGGTCGGCCGGTGCCGTCCTCCCCGGGTCCGCGCAGGGATCGGCGGAGCGCTGGGGCACGAAGTCGGCGCCACTGGCCGCAAGCTGGATGACGAGCAGAGCTGCGCTGAGGACGACGGCCACAGAGATGAGGGCGAGACCACGGACATTCACGACGACGGCGTCCTCTGACGGAGGAACACCGCGGGGATGATCGCGATCAGCGCGAGGGCCGCGGCAGCGAGGAACGCCATGCGGAAGGCACGCGTCGCCGCGCGTTCGAGCTGGTCGTCGAGGCGGGCCTCGAGTTCACGGGCCTGTCCGGCCTGCTCCTCGGGGGGCCGGGCCTCGGGGAACGCGGCGCTGAGGTCCGGGACGCGGCCCCCCCCCGCCTCGCGCCGCGCGCCGAGGC
>CALMEC010000099.1 GCA_937862675.1 uncultured Actinomycetes bacterium | reverse complement strand
CTGGATCGCGACCGGCACGCAAACCGGTGGTGAGTTTCAGGGCGTGCCGCCGACCACGGTCTCGACCACCTGGACCGGTCTCAATATCTTCCGCATCTCCTGCGGTTTGATCGTCGAAGGCTGGAATGAGTCGGACCATCTCGGCCGCCTGATCCAGGCGGGCATTATCACCGACGAAGAACTCGGATCGGTCGGCACGCCGACTCCTTAGGAGACGGCGCCTGTTTCAGCGGTGGGGGAGGCGGTCCCCTGCCGCTGGAAAGCGCGCCAGACCATGCCGGTCACGAGGAGAAATCCTGTGACGCCCGGCAACGCGGCGACCCCGGACGGGACGGATCGGATGACGACCGGGGCGGCCGCGACCGGGGTGCCCGCGGGTATGACGTCACCGGCGACCACGACAGGAGCGGTGGGGGTGCGCGCCGCCACGCGAAAGGTCATGAGGGCGGCCACCAGACCGAGCGCCCCGGCGGCGAGGAACCACGTCGACGGGCGCCGGCGAAGACGACGCAGGATCATGTGGCGGCCTCCCCGAGTGCCGGCGGACGGATCGGGGCACCGCACCGCAAGCAGGGGTGCCCCACCGCGCCACCGCGCGCGCACCACGAGCAGGGCACCCAGGCGCACGAGGCCCAGCGCGCGAGGGTGACCGGCCGGAGCGCGGGCACGCCGATGCCGTGCGGCCCCCAGCTGCGTCGTGGTGCGCGCTCCACGACATCCGGGCCGTTGCACAGCACCTCGAGGGCGCGCACCACCGCGTGGTGATCGGCCGGCGACAGTTCCCGGGCGACGGCGACGCACCACTCAGCGGCGGCCGGATCCTCGGGAAGGGCGATGCGCACGGCGCGGGCGGCGTCGACGAGGCACCGGATCCGGATGTCCTCCCGATGTCCCTCCGTGGGAGGCAGCAGGACGATGACGGGATGCGTGGCATCGGCGAGAGCGGACGCCAGATCATCCAGGGCGGACGAACGGGCACGCCCGCGCCGGCCGGCGGTTCGCCCGACCGAGACCGCCGGGGGACCCGTCCCGTCGCCGCGGGGGGCGGGGGGGGGGGGGGGGGCCATGCCCGGGCTGGGCATCAGGCACCCGCCGGGGGCGGAGTGGCCGCCGGGAGCACCACGGTGACACTGGTACCGTCATCACGGGCGGCGTGGGTCACCGATCCCCCGTGCCCCTCCGCGATCGACCGTGCGATCGCGACGCCCATCCCCCAGCCGGCGCCGGAGAATCCGGCTCCGCTCGGCGTGCCCGGCCCACGGCCGCCGCCGTCGTCCACGATGCGGATGACGACGCGGGCGCCGCGCCCCCCGACGCGAAGGAGGACGCGGCCGTGGTGCGAACAGACGCCTATCGCGTTCTGCAGGAGGTTGTCCACCATCCGGCGGAGCCTGTCGGCGTCCCCGGTCACCCAGCGCGGCCCGACACCGACGATGGAGGCGACGACGACCCCGCGCTCACCGGCCAGACCCTCGTGACGACGGACCGCCTCGCCGACGAGGCGCGTGATGTCGACGTGGTCGACCGTCGCGTCGCACCGGCGTCCCTCGAGGGCGGAACGGACCTGGTCGAGGGCACGGACGATCCGGTCGACCTCGCTGTCGACGAGCCGGAGCCGCTCGATCGTCCCGTCGCCGACACGACCGGTCCGGACGATGGCGTGGCACTGGCCGCGGATGACGTTGAGCGATCCGCGCACATCGTGCAGCACCCCCGTCGGCGGATCGACCGCACGTGATCGGACATCGAGTGGTGTGACGGTTCCCATCTGGATCATCCCTCCTCGGGCAGGAGGCGGTATCCCACGCCCCACAGGTTGCTGACCCACCCCTCCAGCCCGGCACTCCTGAGCTTGGTGCGCAGACGGCTGGCATGGGTGTCGAGAGTGCGCGTGCGCGTGGCCGACGGGAAGCCCCAGACCTCACGGAGGAGCTGGGGCTTGCCCATCACCCGCCCCGGGTCGCGCGCCAGCACCGTGAGGAGGGAGAACTCCTTGTTGGCGAGCGAGACCCCTCGACCGTCCACCGTGACCGTGCGGCGGCGGCGATCGATGACGAGCGGCCCCACGGAGACGCCCGCGGATCCCGGCCGTCCGAGACGGCGGCGGACCTGGGCGTCGATGCGAGCGAGAAGCTCGGCGTAGACGTACGGCTTCGCGACGAAATCGTCCGCGCCACCACCGATGGCGCGCACGATGCTCTGCGTGTCGGCGCGGCCGCTGAGGACGATGATCGGCAGATCGGCGTCCCACAGCGCGTCGGGATGCCCGTCGCGGACCCCGCGCACGACGTCGATGCCCGTGATGCCGGGCAGCCCGAGATCGACGATCGCGACGTCGGGCAGCGACCGGGGGAGCGCGCGGAGCGCCTCCTCGCCGCTGGACGTGATCGTGACGTCGAAACGATCCCATTCGAGGTCCTCCGAGAGGACCCGTGCGACGTTGCGGTCATCCTCGACCAGGAGGACCCGCCGACGTCGGTCGGTCTCGAGACCGTCTGTGTGCGGTGGTTCGTCGTTCATCATGCCTCGTGCGTCGGAAGGGGGACATCGCTGACGCGGGTGACGAACGCGTCACATGTACAAGGACTGGGAGCGATGGAACCTCCCCCCTCGACGATCCCGACTCCCCGCAAAATGCGGGGAATGGCCGACTCACCACCCTGCTCCGGAGGCTCAGACGAGCCGGAGGACGTCTCCCGGTGCCACCCCGTCGAACGTGCCCGGGAGCGCCTCGATCACCGAACGCGCTCCCGCGACCCGGGCGAACCGCCACGGCCGCACGTGACGCACGGTGATGAGCCGGTCCTCATCGTCGAGGAACGCGACATCGATCGCGTACGCCATACCGAGCATGTGGATCGCCGAGCACGGACGGATCCAGAGCGCGCGATCGGCGTCCAGACGCCGCGTGCCGAGCAGGCCCACGGCCCGCGCCAGCGGGCGATCCGCCCGATGACAACAGCGGACCACCGGTCGATCTGTTCCATCGACGAGAACCCGGCATTCCTTTGTGAGACGCGTGACATGCAACATTGCAGACCTCGATGATGCCAAGGAGGAGCGGCCGCCGGGGCGAACAGAGACATCCGACAGCGACACTAGATTTCGGCCTCGAATCAGGAGCCACCGTCCCCAATGGCAGAACGTCGTAAGAACACCCCGAACTACCGATCCGGCACGGACTACACGATGGAGTTCGGCAAATATCGCTTCCGGTTCAGCGCCCGCGACTTCCGCGAGCGATGCGAGCACGCGGCCGTCCAGCTCGGCTTCGTCCCGTTCGTCCCCCTCTCCGACGCGGAGCTCACCCAGCTGGTCGAGCTCGTCGCGCACGGGTCCATCACCAGTGACGGCCCGCTCGGCGAGCACATCGACGCCAACCGCGACGTGCTGATGGGGTTCGACGACGACCTCGTCCACTGGCTGCGGAAGATCGTCTTCCGGGGCGCCTGGGTCGATCAGCAGATCAAGGACGACCTCGTGGAGCCCATCTTCGAGGAGACCACCGGATTCGTGTACCGGTGCACCATCACCGGGGACGTCATCGAGGACATCGAGGACGCTCCGGACTGGTCACACATCGGCTATCGGATGGAGACGAAGTGAGTCACGATCCCGGCGAGGTCCTCGACGCGGTCCGCCGATTGGAGGCGGGCCTGGAGGAGATCCGCACCCGTGCGGCAGACCCGGCGACGATGTCCTCGACCGAGATCAGCGTCACCGAGCACACGGCCCTCGTCGAGGACCTCGAGCTGCTCGTGGACCTGGTCGGCCGCTCCTGGCGCACCACGCGCCGGGAGATGGCGGCGCTGGCCGCCGAGGTCGGTGAGCTTCGCCGCGTTGCGGATGAGGCGCGCATGGCGCTGCGGGACGTGCGCTTC
>CALMEC010000098.1 GCA_937862675.1 uncultured Actinomycetes bacterium | reverse complement strand
GGGGGCGGGGGGTGCCCGCCCCGGCCCCCCCCGCCTCGACGGGGGCGTTCGCCCCGGTGACGGTGGTCGCGCCGAAGAACGCCGTGTCGGCACATGCGCTGATGTACGACGCCAGCGCCCAGGCACTCCTGCGTCAGGGGGCTCGCGCGATGGAGGTCCTCTTCCTCGGGGCGAAGACCTTCTCCACCGCCACCCCGGCCCGGCTGCACGCCATCGATGCGACGGTGCGGTTCCAGCAGGGCGGGAACGGCCTGGAGGCCCAGCGCCGCGTCGGCTTCGCGTCGGTCAACGGCGGTTACTGATACGAGTTGCGCACCACTGGCCGCACCGGGAAGGTGTTCGTCTATCGCCGTGACGCGCTGGGCCAGGTGTTCACGTCATGCCGGACCCGGGCGAGCCGTTCCTGCGGCACCTGGTAGACGGACTTCGCGGTCCCGGCGGCGGAGACACCGATACCCGGACGCAGGTAGACTGCTTCCGATATTCCACGTTCCGAGCGCGGGGTGGCACCCCGCTTGCAATTCGACAAAGGACGGTCCATGGCGACGAAGGAGAATGCGGGTCAGGAAACCATCACGGTGACCGACAACCGTACGGGGAAAACCTACGAGTTCCCCGTCACCGATGGAACCATCAAGGCCACGGACCTGCGGACCATCAAGGTCGACGACGATGATTTCGGCCTTATGACGTACGACCCGGCGTTCATGAACACGGCATCGTGCAAGAGCACCATCACGTTCATCGACGGCGACGCCGGCATCCTGCGGTATCGCGGCTACCCCATCGAGCAGCTCGCGGAGAAGTCGAGCTTCCTCGAGGTCGCCTATCTCCTCGTGCACGGTGAACTCCCGTCCTCGGACCAGCTCGCTCAGTGGCAGAAGGCCATCAGCGACGAGGTATACGTCGACGAGAGCATCCGCGACGTCATCGGCGGCTTCCGTTATGACGCGCACCCGATGGCGGTCCTGCAGTCGGCGATCGGCGGGCTCTCCGCGATCTACCCCCACTCGAAAGAAGGCCGCGACCCGGACCACCGCCTGAAGGACATCGTCCGCCTCATCGGCCAGACCCCCACCATCGGCGCTTGGGCCTTCCGTCGCAACATCGGCCGCGCACTGCTCAACCCGGACCCCGAGCAGAGCTACGCCGAGAACCTTCTGCACATGCTCTTCGACCAGAGCGGCGTCGACTACAACTTCGACCCGGCCATCATCCGGGCGCTCGACATCCTCCTGATCCTCCACGCGGACCACGAGCAGAACTGTTCGACCAGCTCGGTCCGTGCCGTCGGCTCGTCCGAGACGGACGTCTACCAGGCGGCATCGGCGGGTGTCGCGGCCCTCTACGGTCCGCTTCACGGTGGGGCCAACGAGGCCGTCCTCCGCATGCTCCGCCGCATCGGCGACAAGAACAACGTCGGCGACTTCATGAAGGGCGTCAAGAACCGTGAGGAGCTCCTCATGGGCTTCGGTCACCGGGTCTACAAGAACTACGACCCGCGGGCGAAGATCGTGCACGAGCTCGCGCACCAGGTGTTCGCGATCACCGGGGTCAACCCGCTGCTCGAGATCGCCGTGGAGCTCGAGAAGATCGCCCTCGAGGATGAGTTCTTCGTCGAGCGCAAGCTGTACCCCAACGTCGACTTCTACTCCGGTCTCATCTACGAGGCGCTGCAGCTGCCGGCCGAGATGTTCACCGTCATGTTCGCCATCGGCCGCATGCCGGGCTGGCTCGCACAGTGGAACGAGATGCTGGACGACAAGGACCAGAAGATCGCCCGTCCCCGCCAGGTCTACCTCGGCGAAGGCGAGCGCGACTACATCCCGGTCGACAAGCGCTAGCGACCCGTCGCAGAGGGAAGCGTCGCGACATGTCGGGCGGCCTTCGGGCCGCCCGACGTCATTTCGGAGGTCCGCTCCGGGGCGACCGGAAAAAATGACGGGCGGTCATGTCCCGTCGTCACGCCTGCGCGGAGGGATCGGCGCCGACGCGACTGAGGCCCCGCCTGACGGAGAAGGTCCGGCCCGGCGGTGATCTCGCCCCGGCGGCACTCGGCTGCACGGGCGGAGCGGGGCACCGTGCCCGCGGTGCGCCCGTTCGACGGTCGCGGACGCGCCCGCCCCAGATGTCCGGCGACGCTGCTCGCGCCGCGCCGGCGGACCGTCGCCGTGTGACCGCATCCCCTCGGCCGTCGGCGGGGATCACGTCGTGCTCCAGGGAGGGATCCCCGCGTCGGCGTGCGAATCCGCGGGGAGCCGGTAACCTACGGCGCATGGACGAACCCTCAAAGTCATCCTCGACAGAAGAGCTGAAACAGGCGCTCCGCGAGGTCGGTCTCGAATTCAAGAAGTTCCTGGAGCAGGCGGGCACCGCTGCACAGGGCGCCGCGAAGGACGCCGGCGACTGGTCACGGCGGGTTGTGTCACCATCCGATCCCTCGTCGCGAAACCTCACCGTCTTCGATCAGATCGAACGTCTCGGTGAGCTGCGCGACAAGGGCCTGCTGACCGACGCCGAATTCCAGGCGAAGAAGACCGAGCTTTTGGAGAAGATCGTATGACCGAGGTGGATGCGTGGGCGTCGTTCGTCGATGAGATCGGACCGCATGTGTCGCCTGAGTGGTTACGGCAGGCGACCGAGCACGGCGAGCAGGGCTGGATCCGCCTGATCGCCCTGGTCGACGTCCAGAACGTCCTCTGCTCCCCGCAGATCGTCGAGAAGGTCGCCGCGACCATGGCCGACCTGGCCGACGGGCGTTCTCAGGACGCCGAGGGATGGGTCGCCATCCAGCGCGGTGCGCTCGACAAGCGGATCGAGCTCCTGCACCGCATCGACGAACTGAGCCCCACGCTCCTCTCACCCGAGCTCCACCAGCTCTATCTTCGGTCGGCACAGCCGATCCCCGAGCCCATCTGACCCTGTCACTCCGACCGACCGAGCACCGAGGCAGCCAATGTCGCAGAAGAGCACGTCCCCGTCGAACAAGACCTGGATCTACGTCGGGGGCGCCGTCTTGGCCGTCCTCGTCGCCGTGTTGATCGCGTTCTCCGTCACCCGCGGCGGTGACAAGGACGAACTGACGGGCGTCGGTGACATCACGACCATGCTGAAGGGGATCCCGTCGAAGGGCCTCGTACTCGGCAAGGAGACCGCACCGGTCACCATCATCGAGTTCATCGACCCGCAGTGCCCGCACTGCGCGGAGGCGTCCAAGTCGATCATCCCGGACCTGGTCGCGCGTCACGTCCGCACGGGCGATGTGAAGCTCCAGCTGGCCCCCATCGCGTTCATCTCTCCCACGGAGAACGGGCAGAAGGCCAACCGCGCCATCTGGGCCGCGGGTCAGCAGGGGAAGGCGTGGACCTTCACCGAGGTGCTCTTCCACAACCAGGGCGCCGAGGGAACGCGCTGGCTGGACGACGGCATGATCGACTCCGTCGCCGGTGCGGTCGGGCTCGACAAGGCCGCGTTCGACGAGGCACGTGGCACGGCCGCCGCCCAGAACGCCCTCGAGGAGTCCATGCAGCTGGCCACGGCCAACAAGGTGAGCGGCACGCCGACCTTCCTCGCGCGCAACACCAAGACGCAGGGGCAGGTCAACGTCGAGGACCTCACCCCCGCGGGATTCGACGCGGCCATCGCCGCGGTCGCGGCCGACAGCTGATCGGCCACCGGTGGCGCCGGGCCGGCCGGCGTCACCGGGCCTTCTGGGTCGTCGCCCACGTTCCCGTCACCTGACGGGAACCGGCCGGTCCCGCCACGAGTGCACCGGCGTGGTGCGTGCCGGCCATCCGGAGCGTCTGACACAATCGCGGCGTGCCGGGCCCCGGTGCGCCTGCCGGTGAACCACATGCCGCGGGGCGCCCGACGTCGGCGCACCACCACACCGGAGAGCCCCATGACCCAGGCGAGAGCACGTGATTCCCGGAAGATCTGGATGGCGGTCGGGGGCGGTGTCCTCGCGATCCTCGTCGCCGTGCTGATCGCGGTCTCGGTCACGGGCGGCAAGGACGACGCCGAGCTCGTCGGCGTGGCCGACGCCCGGGCACTGGTGGAGGGCATCCCGTCGGAGGGACTTGTCCTCGGGAAAGCGGATGCCCCGGTGACGATCATGGAGTTCCTCGACCTGCAGTGCCCGCACTGCGCCGCAGCGTCCAAGACGGTCGTCCCCGATCTCGTCGAACAGTACGTGCGGCCCGGTCGTGCGCACCTCCAGATGCTCCCGCTGGCGCTCTTCGGCAACACCGCCAACGGCGAGAAGGCCAACCGCGCCGTGTACGCGGCCGGCCGGCAGGGGAAGGCGTGGCTCTTCGTGGAGATCCTCTACGCCAACCAGGGCGCGGAGGGTTCCGACTGGCTGGACGACGACATGGTGACCTCCATCGCCGAGGCGGCAGGCCTGGACATGGCCCGGTTCGAGACCGATCGGCAAAGCCCGGAGGCCGACACGACCATGGCCGACGCGGCCGCGAAGATGCGCGCGCAGACCGCGTTCGACGGGACGCCGGCGTTCCTGGTCCACGACACGGCCACGAACCTCGAGGTGTTCCTCGGCGCGGCGGATGCGACGCCGGCGGGCTTCGACGCGGCGATCGCCCGCGTCTCGGGCGGCGACTGACCCGGTATCCCGTGGTCGGGTCGCACCGGAGCGCCCCGTCGGTGACGGACGGAGCCGCCCACGCGTACAGTACGGCGACGCCGCCGGACCCGCGCCCCGCCGGACCGCCGCCTCCCTCTGATCGAGGTTCCCGATGACACCGGATGGTCCGCCCGCCCCCGTTCCGAAGAAGTGGCTCTACGGCACCGTCGTGGCGCTCGCCGTCATCGTCGCCGTCCTGGTCACGGTCGCGCTGGTCCGCAACGCGTCCGATGACGGAGGAACGATCGGCGCGACCACCACGTCCACCGGCTCCCCGCCCGGTGACGCGGCCGTGACGGGCACCACCACGACCGGG
>CALMEC010000097.1 GCA_937862675.1 uncultured Actinomycetes bacterium | reverse complement strand
CCTGGGACCACACTTCCGGCGGGAATCGGGGCGTCCGGTCGGCGAGTCGCGCCCGACAGAAGGGGCATGCGTCCCGGTTTTGAGCGAAAGGGGGCGGTTCAGGGAGGGATTCGGCGCCGATGTGGCCCCCCTCGTCGACTGGCTCACCGCCCCGGACACGCGCGACCGCCGGGAGACGGCGGCCTACTACGCGCGTCTCCTGTCGGAAGGGCCCGTCGAGAGCCACACCCTGAAGCTGGCCGACCGGACCGACAATCTCCGCAGCATCCAGGCCCTCGTGATGCGAACCGAGGACCAGTTCCGGCGCTGGGCCGCCCGATACCTGCGCGACACGACACGGGACGTCCTGCCGCTCGCGGCGGATGCCCCGTCCATCGCCCGTGTGTCCCTCGTCACGGCGATGGCGGATCTCGCCCCGATGGTCGACGGGTCCATTACCGACCCGTAACACCGGCGCAACCCGCATACCACGGTCGCCTTGGAAGGATCCCCATCGTAAGCGGTACGTCCTCACCAAGGAGCGATCACAATGGTTACCGACCTTGAGACACGTCTGGTTCAGGCACTTCTCGACCGCTTGGACCCGCGCTTCGACGAGCCCTGCAACGTCCCGGGGTGCACCCACATCCACGAGCACACGCACACGTCGCAGGACGTGATGTGCGCGGCGGCATGATCGTCGTGGCGGTGCGGGGCGCGGGATCGTATCGGTCCGCTCGCGCCCCGCACCACATTCAGCTCTCCGGATCGTGCGCGATCTCGACAAGGTAGGGGGCACGCCCCGTCGGGGCGAGCGCCACGCGATTCGACGCGAGATCGAGCAGGGCGTCACCGGCCATCTCACGACGCCATCCGGACGCCAGAGGGCCGTCGACCTCGCCCGCAAGGGCTCCGAGGAGAAAGGCCTCGATCTCACCGCGCGTGGCCAGCAGCTGGGACGCGAGACGCGCCGCGTTGGCCCGCGTGCTGACCACCAGCTGTCCGAGCGCACCCAGCACCTCCACACGCTCCAGGAGATCCTGGCGGGGTGACGGGCGGCCGTTGACCTCGGGTGCGGCCTCGCCGCGCGCGACCGCCGCCAGAAGCGCACGGGCCTGATCCGGGCGCAGCCGCTCGGCAGCACGTGACGCGGCCATCGCGGACGCGTCCTTCGGGCGTCGGCGCGCCAGATCCACCAGGACGCGGTCCTGGAGGAGCCACCCGGGCGGCCGGTCACGCGACGACGCCTCCGTCTCGCGCCAGATGGCGAGTTCCCTCAGGATCGCGCGCTCCCGCGGGTTGAGCCGGCCGATGCCCTTGACCTTGCGCCACGCTTCCTCGGGGACGGTCGTGAACGTGGCGCCGGGGCCGTAGCGGCGGTCGTGCTCCTCCGTGATCCACGCCTCCCGCGTCAGGGCCGCGGCACGGCGGGCGAGCTCGTCGGCAAGGGGCAGGAGATGGGCGACGTCGTCCCGTGCGTAACGCAGCTGGCCCGACGTGAGCGGCCGCCGCTGCCAGTCGGAGAGGCTCTCGGCCTTCGCCAGGCGGACGTGCAGGACGCGTTCGAGCAGCGCACCCAGGCTCTGACCGGCCCCCATCCCCACGAATCCCGCCATGAGCTGGACGTCCACCAGATTGGCCGGACGTGTGCCGTAGTGCATCGAGAGCAGCGTGAGATCGGCGGAGGGCGCATGCATCACCGTCTCGATGCCGGGGTCGGCGACGAGGGCCGCGAGATCGTCCAGCGGAGCACCGGCGATGGGGTCGACGATGGCCACGTCGTCCCCGACGGCGACCTGGGCGAGGCAGGCGACCGGGCGGTAGGTGCGCTCCCAGAGGAACTCCAGATCGAGCGCGAATCGTCCGGCGTCCCGGATCCGTCCGACCAGCTCGAACAGGTCGTCGCGGGACTCGATGACCGGAATCGATGGCATTGGGCTACCCTACTCGGCCGTGCAGGTCGTCGGACTGACAAAGCATTTCGGGGCGCGGACCCTCTTCGACGGGGTCGCGTTCACCCTCGCCCCCGGCGAGCGCATGGCCGTGGTCGGCCGCAACGGCGCCGGGAAGACCACCCTCCTGCGGTGCCTCTCCGGGCAGATCGCCGCGGACGGCGGTGACGTGAGCCTGCCGAAGGGCGCGGTCATCGCGCTCCACGACCAGCGCCCCCCACTGGGCCGCGACGTGAGCATGGGGACCTACATCGCCGAGGGGATGGCCGGCCTCGACCGCGTCGAGCGCGAGCTGCGTGCACTCGAGGAGCGCATGGCCGGCGGCGATCACGGGCCCGAGGTGATGGGCGCCTACGACCGGGCCCAGCGGGAGTTCGAGCGTCTCGGCGGCTACGAGTCGCAGTCGTGGCTGGACCGCGTCCGTCGCGGACTGGGAATCGCGGACGAGTGGATGGAGCGCCCGCTCGCGTCGTTCTCGGGCGGCGAGCTGACCCGGGCCTCGCTGGCGCGAGCCCTCGTCGCGCGGCCCGACGTGCTGCTCCTGGACGAGCCGACCAACCATCTGGACCTGGCGTCCGTCGAGTGGCTCGAGACCGCGCTGGCGGAGACGCGCGCGTCCATCATCATCGTGTCGCACGACCGCTGGTTCCTGGAGTCGGTGACCACCACGGTCCTCGACATGGATCCGGAGAAGCCCCGGGTCTGGCCGATGGGCTACTCACAGTTCCGCCGTGCCAAGGCGGAGGCGCTCGCCCGGCAGGCCCAGCTGGCCGAGGCGCAGGCACAGGAGATCGCCCGACTCGAGCGGTTCGTGCAGAAGTGGAGCGCCGGCACCCGGGCCCGTCAGGCACAGTCGCGGCAGAAGGCGCTCGACCGGATCACGCGGATCGAGGCGCCGTCCCGCGAGAAGTCGCTCGCGTTCGGGTTCCCGCGCTCGGAGCAGCCGACGCGCATCGTCATGGAGACCGACGGTCTGTCCATCGGCCCGGCTGGGCGTCCCCTGGTCGCCGATGCGAGCTTCCACATCGAGCGGGGATGGCGCGTGGCGGTGGTCGGTCCGAACGGGGCGGGCAAGACCACGCTCGTCGAGACGCTCCTCGGACTGCGCAAGCCCCTCGCCGGCCGCGTGAGCCAGGGGCATCGCGTGCAGGTCGGGTACTTCTCGCAGCATGCGGAGGAGCTCGCGCCGGACCGGACGCTCGTGGAGACGGTGCTCGCCGGGACGACCCTCAACAACACGCAGGCACGGTCGCTTCTCGGACGGTTCCTCTTCGGGGCCGACACCGTCGAGAAGAAGGTCGAGATGCTCTCCGGCGGGGAGCGGCGGCGTCTGTCCCTCGTACAGCTGATCGCCCAGGGCGGCAACGTCCTGGTCCTGGACGAGCCCACCAACCACCTGGACATCGAGAGCCGTGAGGCGCTGGAGGAGGCCGTCGGCGCGTACGACGGGACCGTGCTGTTCGTCTCGCACGACCGTGCGCTCATCGACCTCATCGCGACGCACACACTGTCGGTGGAGGAGGGCACGCTCGTCCTGCGGGACGGGGGGTACACGGACCTCTTGGCCCACCGCGCACGGCTCGAGGCGCAGGCGGCGGTCCCGGCAGCGGCGCCGACGTCGAAACGCACGGGATCGGCGCCGACGAGCCCCTCGTCGCCGAAGCCCTCCGATAACGGGGGCAAGGGCCGTCGGCCGAATCCGCGTCAGGTGGCACGGCTCGAGACGGCGATCGCCCAACTGGAGGGGGAACTCGAGACCGTCGAGGCGGCCCTGGCCGGGGGCGGCGATCCCGCCACGGGGCTGGCCTGGACGCGCTGCACCTTCGCGGTGCTCTCGGCGGAGGGGCTCTCCCCGGCGGTGCGGCGCGAGCCGGCGTGGTAGACGCGCGACAGCGGCTGGTAGCACACCGCCCAGCCGGCGGCGCGGACGCGGAAGCACCAGTCGACGTCCTCGTGGTAGGCGAAGTAGTCGGCGTCGAGCGGGCCGACGGCGCGCAGCGCGTCGGCCGCCATCAGCACCGAGCAGCCGACCACCACCGGCACCTCGCGCGGCACGTCGTAGCCCTCGCTCGGCAGGGCGTGCATGCCGACGCGGCGCACCAGGCCGTGGCCGAAGTGGACGCGCAGCCAGGCCAGCTCCAGCGTCTCGCGATCGGGCCGCAGGGTCGCGCTGGACACCGCGGCGATGCGCGCGTGGCTGTTCAGGATCCAGAGCAGCGGTTGCAGGAAGTCGGGCGCGACGACGGCG
This sequence comes from uncultured Actinomycetes bacterium, assembly GCA_937862675.1. GTDB lineage: Bacteria > Actinomycetota > Thermoleophilia > Miltoncostaeales > Miltoncostaeaceae > CALMEC01. The sequence goes on along the minus strand of CALMEC010000097.1, from coordinate 86 downwards.
TCGTTGTTCAGCACCAGCACCGCGCGCGCGCCGAACGCCAGCTCCTTGAGCACGTCGGTGCCGCGGCGGATGCCGCCGTCGAGCAG
>CALMEC010000096.1 GCA_937862675.1 uncultured Actinomycetes bacterium | reverse complement strand
GCACATTCCGGGGCGAATTCCGAGCCCTTCGCGTGAAGACGGGGCTCTGCAGAGACCGCAACGACGCGACGCGAGGTCACACGGCCCATGTCCCGGGCGGTTTTGTCTCCGGTCGCGGCGTACCATCCGCGGAGAACCCCTCCCTGGATGGTCGTCATGAGCCCGCGGCACACCCGAATGCTCGTCGCAGCGATCGCCGTCGGCGTGCCTGCCCCGGCGCTCGCCTCGGACCAGCGGCTCGGTCCGCCCCGGACGTTCGCGTCGGGGAACCCGTTCGTCCCCTCCTCGCTCAGCTGGACGTCCGTCGCACTGAACGTCCGGGGCGACGCGGTGGTGGGCGGCGTGATCGCGCGCACCGGTGGGTCCATCCCCGTGGTGCGACAGCGGGCACGCAGCCGTGGCTCGTGGGGTGCACCCGTGCGACTCGCGGCGGGCCGTTCCCAGACCGGCGCACCGGTGGTCGCCGTCAACGAGGGCGGTGCCGCGATCGCCGTCTTCGCGAGTGGCGGACGCCTCTGGTCCGTACGCCGGGCGGCGACCGGCGGCTGGACACGGGCATCGTCCGCCGTCGCTTCCCTCGCACCGCGCCATCTGGAGAGGGTGGCGCTGCTCGGCGACGGCCGCGCCCGCCTGGTGACGGCTCAGGCCAATCGCGCCTGTTCGTTCGTCGCATCGTGCACGTGGACGATCTCCGTCCTGCAGCAACCGGCCCGTGGCGGTGTATGGACGACCGTGGGATCGCCCATCGCCGTCCCCGCGATGAACGGCGTACCGCGGCTCGCCATGAGCCGGACAGGGCACGTCCTCGTGGCGTGGAGCCAGAGCGGGCAGACATGGGGGGCACGCGTCCTCGCCGGTGAGCCGGCCGTCGAACCGCCCACGGAGCTGGCCCCCGTCGAGGGCGCATGGCCGGCCATCGGTGACGGCGGTGACGGTGCCGTCGCCTATGGCGCCGACGACTCTCCGGCGATCGGCCGCGGATTCATCCGCCTGCGTCCGGCGGTCGAGGGGTGGGGTCCCCCCGAGGAGATCGTGTCGCCGACGGCCGCCACCCCGTCGATGCGCGTCGCCGTCGACCGTGACGGAAGCGTCACCGTGGCGTGGACCCGCTTCACGGCCGGTGGGCGGACCGACGGAGGGGCCCTCTACCGGCACATCCATGGAGAGACCTGGTCGTCGGCGGGGGTGCTGACCACGTCATCCGACATCGAGACGCTGCAGATCGCGCAGATCAGCGTCGACGCCGGGCGGACGATGATCATCTGGGATCGCCATGAAGGCCCGGGCGACAACATCACCCAGCTGACGACGCGCGGGCCGTCAGGTGCCTGGTCGACCGTCTCGAGCCTCACGTACGACGGCTACCCGCCCTCCGGTTTCGGCACCGCGGCCGGTGGTGACGCGCTCTTCGTGGGCGACGATATGACCGTCCGCAACTTCGATGCCTTCGCGACGGCGGTCGCAGCGCGGGCGGGTTCGCCGCGTGTGCGGGTCCGGGGTCGGTACGCGACCGTCTCGTTCAGCCTGAACCTCCGCGCCACGGTGGTCGCGCAGCGTGTCGGTCCGCTCGGCACCGGCTCGCGAACCCGGCTCACCGATCCACGGATCATGGGATCGGGCACACGGCGGATCACCCTGGGTCCCCTCCCGCCCGGCCGCTATCAGGTGTCGCTGGGCGCCTGCCATGCCGCGCGTGGCTGCACGTTCAGCCGACCCGGGGTCGTCGCGTTCCGCGTCCGCTGAGGTCCCACGTGGACGGCCGCCTGGCGTTCCGGTGGTATCGGGACGCCGGGCCTTTCGCGCTGCCGGCGGGGGACGCTACGTCCCGAAAGCCGCCTCCCGCGCCGCGGTGATGGGGTCCACCCAGTCGACCGCGAGTCCCCTCACCGGCTCCCGGTCGTCACCGGCGGGGATGACCGCGTGGCTCACTTTGCGCTGCGCGGCCGCGGCGCGACGGCGCTCCTCGCTGCCGACCGGACGCAGCACGCCGGTGAGCCCCAGTTCACCGAACGCCACCACCGAGCCGCCCAGGGGCCGGTCCCGGAAGGCGCTTGTCACCGCGAGTGCGATGGCCAGATCGGCCGCCGGCTCGACGGCGCGGGCACCGGCCGCCACGCTGACGAAGACGTCCTGATCGCCCAGCCGCAGCCCGGCGTGCCGGCTGAGGATGGCGAGGATCTGCGCCAGCCGCGTACGGTCGATCCCGACGGCGACACGCCGCGGCGGGACCACCTCGGTGTATCCGACCAGCGCCTGCACCTCGACGAGCACCGCGCGCGATCCCTCGACGACCGGGAAGACGCACGAGCCGACCCGCTGGCCCGCGTCCGCCAGCCAGACGGCCGTGGGGTCCTCCACCGAGACGAGTCCGTTGGCGCGCATCTCGAGGAGCCCCACCTCGTTGGTGGACCCGAAGCGGTTCTTGGTGGCGCGGAGCACCCGGTGGACGCGTCCCTCCTCCCCGTCGAACGTGATCACGCAGTCGACGAGGTGTTCCAGGAGCCGGGGGCCGGCCAGCCCGCCGTCCTTGGTGACCTGCCCCACCACGAGGACGGTGACACCGCTCGACTTGGCCGCACGCATGAGCTCGGCCGCGGCCTGCCGGACCTGCTGGACGCTGCCGGGCGCCCCCTCCAGCCCGTCGGACGAGAGCGTCTGAACCGAGTCGACCGCCACCACCGGATGGGCACCCGCCTGCACCAGCGCCACGACCGACTCCAGTCGCGTCTCGGCGAGGACCTCCACGCCACCGCAGTCGACGTCGAGCCGGGCCGCGCGTCCCTGAACCTGCTTGGGCGACTCCTCGCCGGTCACAAGCAGCGTGCGCATGCCGGACGAGAGATACCCCAGTACCTGCATGACGAGCGTGCTCTTGCCGATGCCCGGCTCACCGCCGATCAGGACCAGCGATCCCGGCACCAGGCCACCGCCCAGCACACGGTCGAACTCGCCGAC
>CALMEC010000095.1 GCA_937862675.1 uncultured Actinomycetes bacterium | reverse complement strand
CGGGGCCAGCGGGGGCGGGCGGGCGTCGGAGGTGGGCACCACATAGCCGACCAGGCGTGCGTCACCGTCCCGGTCGACGACGACAACCGCATCGGCGACCGACGGCTGCGCGCGGAGCGCCGCCTCGACCTCACCCGGCTCGACGAGATACCCGCGGATCTTGACCGCGTCGTCGTTGCGTCCCCGGAGCTCGATGGTGCCGTCGTCGTGGACGACCCCCCGATCGCCGGTGGCGAAGGTGCGATGGCCGGAATCATCGACCGTGAACACCTCGGACGTCGCCTTCGGATTGCCCCAGTAGCCGCTCGCCAGATGCCGCCCCGTGACAAGGAGACGCCCGGATTCCCCCTCCGCCACAGGCCTTCCGTCCAAGTCGACGGCGATGATCGCCTTCCCGGCAACCACTCGGCCGGCCGGAACCGGTCCGTCGAGATCGTCGTCCGGCGCCGCGTGGAAGAAGGACAGATGTCCTGTCTCCGACGAGCCGAGGTAGTTGACGTAGTGCGCGCGCGGCAGCCACTCCCGCGCCTGGGAGACGTCGCGCCCGTGGGCCGCCTCACCACAGGTCGTCATCAGCCGGACGCCCTCGAAGGTGCGGTAGGCGAGCGCCCCGGTCAGGTGGCGCAGCAGGGACGGCGTGAGGTGCAGGGTCGTGACACCGGCATCGGCCAGCCAGTCACCCGTCTCGCGCACGGGGTGCATCCGCAGGTCCCGCGTCGCGATCTCGCAGCCGTTCAGTACCCCGGCGAACAGGATCTCCTGCCCGGCGGCGTAGGCCGGGGGGAGCACCAGCGCCATCACGTCCTCGGAGGTGAGCCCGAATGCGTTCCGACTGACAGCGGCGCCGTTGAGCACCGCCCCCTGGGTGAGGGTCACCCCCTTCGGCAGACCGCTGGAGCCCGACGTGTACACGATCGACCCCGGGTCGTCGCACGACACGCCGGGACCCGGCGCCGGGGCGTCCCCCGCGCTCGCCACGAGCGCGCCGAGCCATGCCTCGTCGATCGTGCAGAGCTCGGGGATCGCAGCACCGTCTCCGGGTCCGGACTCCGCGGCCGCCTCCGTGAGACGCGGCAGCGCTGCGACGTCGGCCACCACCGTCCGGGCTCCGGATGCGGCCAGCACGTGCCGGATGCGAGCCGCGGGCTGGAGCGGGTCGAGCAATACGAGGGGCTGCCCGTGATGGAGCACCGCAACGGCGACGGCGAGCGCCACATGGCCGGACCCGCTCACAGCGACCGGGGCGTCCCCGGCGATCTCCCGGTCGCGGCACCAGCCGCGCCATCCCGCGCAGGCGGCGGCCAACGTCCGGTAGTCCACCGATCCCGCGGGCCCCGTGATGGCCGGCGCACCGTCGCGAATGACCGCCACCCGGTCGAACTGCTCACCGAAGGTGCCCGACGGGTCCGGGACGGGAGCCTCTGCGAGTGGTTGATCGGCGGTCTGCGACATTCGTACTGGATCTCCTTGACGGACGGAGGGTGAGGACGCGGGGACGTGGAGAATCCGTATGTTAGGTGATGCTAACTTTGGGAACCCTAATGAGGAGCCGGGACCTGCCGCCGTCTGCGCATCGATGTGCAGTCGACCCGCCCTCGGAACGGGGTCGGCCCAACGTCATCGACCGCAATGCGAAGGAGAACACCGTGCTGAAGAGCGCCCGAACGGGTGACCGTTCCGCGTATCGACGGGGAAGGAGAACGATGGTGCGCGCGATTGTCGGCGCAGTCGCCGTGGCCGTCCTCACCCCGCTCACCGCGCAGGCCGCGACCGTGGAGATCGGCGATCGATCGTTCGATGTCACGAGCGGCCAGGTCCAGAACGAGGGGTACCAGGTGGCCCATTCGGCCACGAAGAACGTCCTGTGGGTGACCGGCACCACCCACCAGTTCGATCTCGGCTACCCCGTCGCCGCGAAGTCCGCGCTCACCAAGGTCGATCCCGCGAACCTCCAGGTGCTGCAGACCGTCACACCGCCGAACCTGTCGGGCCCGACGCGTCCCGAGGCCGTCTACGGCGTGGCCGTCGACGACGAGCGTGACCGGGTGTGGACGAGCGCCACGCGTGAGGACGCCGTGGTCGTCTACGACGCGGTCACCGGCTCCAGGATCGCCCGGATCGACGGCGTCGGTCACAGCCGCGACATCGCGATCGACCCGTACCGCGACACCGCGTACGTGAGCGATCCGAACAACGGCCGGATCGTCAAGATCAGCACCGACACCCTGCAGGTCACCGGCACGCTGGACG
>CALMEC010000094.1 GCA_937862675.1 uncultured Actinomycetes bacterium | reverse complement strand
AGAAGGCCGGGTCGTCCGGGCCCCGCATCAACGCCATGCCACCCCAGACGCCGGCCGCGTCGCGGAACAGGACCCGCATCTCGTCGGCGAACCCGAAGACCGGACGATGGAGACGATCCATCCTCACCGAACGCCGGACGTCGCCGTCGGTCGCCGAGTGCAGGCCGATCGCACGTGTCGGGCCATGGGCCAGCGCGCGGAACGACGTCGGCTCCTCGTCGGCGTACTCGAGCTCGGCGAAGACGTCGTCATGCGAGTTCATCTCCGCCAGCGCCCCGTACTTCCGTCCGCTGGTGAGGATCATCGTGGCCGGATCGTGCGTCCCGACACAGGCGGCGGCCCACGGCACCGCCCGTCGCACCGCCTCGGTGGCCTCGGCGAAGAAGTCATCCAGGTTGAGCCCGCCGCGTGAGAGGACGTCCAGGTCCCCGCGCACACGTGCCTCGGTGAGTGCCGACCCCATGGCCGGATTATCGCGGCCTACGGCGTACGCGGCCATCCCAGGACTCTGGGGGTGTCCGAGACCGAGCGGTGAGGGCGGGTCCGGATGTGCCTCGCCGGCCGCCTCCACGGTCCGGTATCCGGACGCCGGAGTGACGTCGTCGATCGCCGGGACCCCGGGATCCGCTCCCCGCCCGGGCTCTCCGCCGGGGCTGTGCGTCGGTGCACCGGCGGCCACGGTGTCCCGCCCGCACCGATCGGGGCGGGTGTCCGGAGCGACGGCGGTGCGCTACGTGAGGAGCCCGCCAGACGGGCCGGCGTCCCGTCCGAAGCGGGGGAGGTACTGGTCGAAGTAGACGCGTGAGATGAGCTCGCGCCGGCTGCGGACGCCGGCTTTGTCGAAGACGGACTTCAGGTGGTCCTGGACCGTGTAGGCCGAGACGTGGAGGGCGGCGGCGATGGCCTTGGTGTCGACACCGCGCAGCACCATGCCGGTCACCTCGCGTTCACGCGCCGTGAGCCCGAACGCGGCGACGATGAGCTCCAGGATCTCGGACGGTCGCGCCTCCTCGATCGTCACCGCCACGTCGCCGGCGGATCCGTCGCGATCGCACAGAGGGGACGCGTGGATGACCAGCCACGTTCCCGATGCGGTGCGCGCCCGGGCACGTGGGAGCCGCACCCCCTGACCGTGTGCCACGGCGCGTGCGGCCTGAACCAGGCCGAGGATGATGCCCACCGGGTCGGTCCGGTTGAAGGCCGTGTTCAGGTCGGTGAGGCGCTCTTCGGCACCGAGGCTCATCCGCGCGATCTCGTCGTTCGCGTCGACGATGACCACGGCGGGGCCGGTCTCGGTCATGTCGACGAGGGGCGACTCGGCCAGTCGCGTCATGATCCCGGATCGCACGCCTCGCACGAACTGCGCGGACAACGACTCCATGTACCGGACCTCGTCCGGGGTGAAGGCCGGCTCCGCGGAGTCACGCATCAGTGCCAGGCTGCCCCAGACACCCGAGCCGTCGCGCACCAGGACCCGCAGCTCGTCCGTGAACCCGTAGAGCGGACAGAGCAGGCGGTCCATCCGCACCGACCGTCGCACGTCTCCGTCCGTGAATGCATGCATGCCGACGGCGCCGACGCCGCCGTCGGCGAGGGCCTGGAACGACGTCGGATCCTCTCCCGAGTACTCGATCCGCGCGAAGAGGTCGTCGTGCGAGTTCATCTCCGCCAGCGCCCCGTACTTCCGGCCGCTCGTGAGGATCACCGTCGCGGGATCGTGAGTGCCGACGCAGGCCCCCGTCCAGGGGACCGCCCTCCGGACGGCGGTGATCGCCTCCTCCAGGAACTCATCGAGTGTGAGTCCGCCGCGGGAGAGCACATCGACATCCCCGCGGACGCGGTCTTCGGTGAGCTGACGACCCATGCCCCGTCATTATGCGCACGGACGGCGCGGGCTCCCATCCCAGCTTTGTGGGGTGTGCCCGTCGCCGGACCCTGGGATGCGGATTCACCCACCGTGCTGGGATTGCGCCCGGTGCGATCCCGGCGCATCCTCCGTGACGTGACCACCACGATCGTGACGACGCCCGTCGACGACGACGGCCTCCTGCTGCACGCCGATGATGCGACCGCACAGGTCTGTCTCACCGTCGTCCGTCTCATCTCGGTCCTGGAGCGGAGGCGCGTCGCCCCCGCGGACATCGTCGCCGTCCGGCTTCTCGTCGTGGACACGGAGCCGGCCGCCGGCCTCGTGCCCGTCGTCGCGGAGGAGCTGGAGCGGCTGGCCGTGTCCGCGCCGGTCGGCGTCGTCCCCATCACGGCACCCGTCGAGGCGGGTATGCTCGTCGCCCCCCCGGGCGACGTGCGGGGCACGGATCATCCCCCCCCCATGAACGGAGAGCACATGACCGCCAGTACCCCCGATCTGACCCCGCTGCGTGGTCTCGGGACCGTCCATCTACCGGACGACCCCGGCTACGAGACCGCCTGCCTGGCCTGGAACCGGACGGCGGTCCAGCGGCCGGCGGCCGTCGCCGTTCCCGAGAGTCCCGACGACCTCGCGCGCATCGTGCGGATGGCGTCCGGCCTCGGTCTGCGGGTCGCCCCGCAGACGACCGGACACGGGGCGGGATCCATGCAGGACGTCGCCTTCGACGATGTCCTGCTCCTGCGGATGGAACGGCTGACCGGGGTCCAGGTCGATCCCATCTCCCGGACCGCGCGGATCCAGGGCGGCACGCTCTGGAGCGACGTCCTCGCGGCGATCGCGCCCCATGGCCTGACGGCACTGCACGGTAGCGCCGGAGATGTCGCGGTGGTCGGGTATCTCCTGGGCGGCGGTCTCTCGTTCTACGGACGTGCGCACGGCCTCGCCCTGAACGCGGTCCGCGCGTTCGACGTCGTCGCACCGTCCGGTGATCGGGTCCGTGCCGACGCCGAGGAGAACGCCGACCTCTTCTGGGCGCTGCGCGGCGGGGGCGGGAACTTCGGGATCGTCGTCGCCGTCGAGCTGGACCTGCTGCCCATCGCCGACGTCGTCGCGGGGATGATGCTGTGGGATCTGGATCGCGCCCCCGCGCTCCTGCCGGCCTGGGCGCAGTGGACCCGGAACGCACCCGAGTCGGTGACCTCGAGCTTCCGCATCATGCGCTTCCCGCCGCTGCCCGAACTGCCGCCGTTCCTCTCGGGGCGGAACCTGGTCGTGATCGACGGGGCGATCCTCGAGGAGGACGACCGCGCCGCCGGGATCCTCGCCCCGCTCCGCGCGCTGCAGCCCGAGATGGACACCTTCGCGCGGATCCCCGCCGAGGGCGTCCTCGCCATGCACATGGACCCGCCGGATCCGATGCCCGGCGTCAGCGACCACGCGATGCTGACCGGCCTTCCCGACGATGCCGTCGCCGCGCTGCTCGAGTCCGCCGGTCCCGGAGCGGAGACGCCGCTCCTGATCGCCGAGCTGCGTCATCTCGGTGGGGCGCTGGCCCGTGCCCACGACGGAGCCCTCGCCCGCCTCGACGGCGAGTACGCCCTGTTCACGGTCTGCGTCGTGCCCGCCCCGGAGATGGCGGAGGTCTGCGACGCCGCGACACGCGACGTCGTGGCGGCCATGCGCCCGTGGTCCACCGGCGGCCGTTTCGCGAACTTCAGCGACCGGCCGGCCGACGCGGCCACCATGTTCGATCCCCCCGACTGGGAACGCCTGCTCCGTGCGCGCGAGCGGCACGACCCCGAGCGCACCCTGGTGGCGGCGCACGTCGTCGGCGAGCGCTGACGGCACGGCGCGTACGGGCACGGCCCGCGTGGTGAGGAGGAGACGAAGGAACGGGCGTCCTCCTCCTCATCGACCGGGATGATGCGGCGGCGGCCCGCGGGGGTGAAACGC
>CALMEC010000093.1 GCA_937862675.1 uncultured Actinomycetes bacterium | reverse complement strand
CCATCGAGCGCGATCTCGGCCGGCGCGGACAGGTTCGCTGGGGCCCCCCCACCATCGACCTCCACATCCTCCTGTGGTCGGGCGGACGCTGTAGCGACCCCTCGGTGGTGGTCCCCCACCCGGCGCTGCGCGAACGTCGCTTCGCCCTGGAGCCGCTGCTGACCCTGGACCCGGACCTCCGGATGCCGGACGGCGTGCCGCTCAGCCGGCTGGTGGAGCCGCTCCGCAACGACCCCGACCAGCGCGTCGACCCGGTCCTGGACGTCGCGCTGACGCTGAGGTAGACCCGCCGGCGGCCGGGCGGCGATGCCCGTCCCGGTCGCGCCCACATCACGGGACCGGTTCCCGGCACCGGTCGGAGGCTCCGCACGGTGGCCCTGACGGCGTACCTGCCGGGTGCGTGTCAGACGGCCTTCGTTCGCCGGACCGCGAACGCGATTCCGGTGCGGGACACTAGGATGTGTTCATGTCACGCCACCACTCATATGACGAATATCTCGAGACCATCTACTTCCTGTCGTTCCCGGTCGGAGAGTACGGGCCCGTCGTCCGCGACTCGCCGGCGCTCGCCGCGCGGATCGCGGAGATGCTCGGGGTGTCCGCCCCGAGCGTGACGGAGATGCTCAAGCGGCTCGAGGCCGACGGGATGATCGAGCGCGGACGGCGTCGTGCCACGGTCCTGACCGAGAAGGGCCGGGCCGCGGCCGAGCACCACGTGCGCGGTCATCGCATCATCGAGCGGTTCCTCGTCGACTTCATGGGCTACGAGCCGGGCACCTGCCACGAGCAGGCCGAGATCCTGGGCGACACGTTCACCGACGACATGATCGCCCGCATCGAGGTCAAGCTCGGCAATCCCGGCCGCTGCCCGCACGGCTGGCCCGTCGACCCGGAGATCGAGCAGGCCGAGAACCAGGAGCTCGTCGCACTGGCCGACATCCCGGACGGCACGCCGGCCACCATCGTGCGACTGGCCGAGCACGACCTGGAACTGCTCAAGTGGTTCTACGACGAGGGCCTCGTCCCGGGAACCGGGGTCGAGGCGGGGTCTCCGGACGGTGATGAGCGCCGGGTGGTCGTCGACGGCGAGGAGCGTTCGATCCCCGTCATCGCCACGGAGGGACTCTTCGTGCGCGTGGTGGAGCAGCCCGCCGCGGTCTGACCGCGATCGGCGTGTGCCGCCGCCCAGGTCGGCGCGGCGGACGCCGGTCCGGTGTCAGCCGGTGAGGCGGGCCGCGAGGGCCTGGAACATCGCGCCCATCCGCGGGGTCTGCGGCTCGAGATCCACGGCGATGTCGTAGGACCCGAGGGCACCGCTGGTGACATGACCGACGGACACGACCAGGGTGCCGTCGGCGACGGGCGTGTCGATGCCGGCCCGCTCGGCGAGCGCCGCGTATCCGTGGACCGCGTGCGCGCTGGTGAAGGTGAGCGCGCGAAGCCCTCCGGCAGCGGAGGCGCGGACGAGCGCGAGGCCGGGCAGGTCGTCCGGTGGGAGGGAGATCGCATACGGATGCGCGTCGATCACCGTCGCCCCGGCGGCACGCAGGGGATCGGAGACGGCGTCCGGCTCCGGTCCCGAGCACTGGACGAACACCCGAAGGCCGGCCACGGCGCCGCCGAGGAGTTCCCGCACCACGGACTCGCCGTCGGCCGGGGTCGCCGTCCAGTCGGTGCCGAGGCCGAGATCGCGCAGGGCACGCCGGGCCTTCGTCCCGCGGGCGATGGTGCGCGATCCCTCGACCATGCGCCGGAACTCCGCCTCCCGGCCGGCACGCCCGGCGACGGCCATGACGTGCCGCGCCCCGATCCCGGTCGTGAAGATCGTGACGTCGCACGGTCGTTCGATGGCGGCCTCGATCGCGGGGACGACGTCGGCGTCGTCGGCCGGCCGGTCGACGTCGATGCACGGGCCGACGACCGGAACGCCGCCGAGCGCGGTGACGAGCGCCGCCTGCTCGTCCGCACGGCGGGCGGCCGTGATGCCGATGCGCGCGCCGTTCAGGGTGCGACCTCCACGGCCGGGAGGATCGCATCTTCCCTCAGGTCGATGCCCTCGCCGGCCAGGGGACGGGCGCGGAGCGCCAGGGCGAGCGACAGCCGGACGTCCGGGGAGTCCAGGTCGCGGAGGATCGTCTCGCGCATCCTCTGGACACGCCCCTGGACGGCGTGGACCGTCTCGTCGCATCGACGTGCCGTCTCCCGGAGGTTCCAGCCCGTTTCCACCAGTGCGGTGAGGGTGTCGAGCAGGGTGGGACGGTCCGTTCCCGGGGCGATCCGGATGAGGGGGCCCAACCACTCCTCGACGAACTCGGGCAGGGCGCTCTGCGGTTCCACGGCGAGCAGGAGGCGCTCGGCGCCGAGTCGCCGGTGGGCGCTCACCGCCCGTTCCCGTCCGAGTCGCCGGCCGATCCGGTGGGCGAGGCGTGCCTCCTCCGCCCGTCGCGCGAGCTCGGCCGGTGCTCCGGCCCGTCCGCTGACACCCGCGGAGAAGTCACCTCCGCCGAGGGTCGAGATGGCGTCGAGTGCCAGGGCCGCGACGCTCTCGACGTGGTCGGGGGCCGCGGGCTCGGCGATCAGGCAGACGACGGCGTCGGCCTGACGGACCACGATGGACCCGGGGTGGCGTGCCTCGACCACCGCGGCCACGGCGCGGTGGACACCGCTCCCGCGCTCACCGTCACGCAGCAGTGCCCGTCCCCCGTCGTCGTCGGGGATGAGCACCGCGACCCACATGTTGCGGCGCAGCCGGTACCCGAGACGCGCCCCGCGCTCGAGGATCCGCTCGGCGTCGTCCCGGCCCAGCGACGGGGTGAGCAGCTCGTCGATGAAGTCGCCGCGGAGGCGCTCCTCGGTCTCCGCCGCCGCGCGCCGCCGGCTCATCTCGAGCGCGAGCACGGTCGCCCCGTGCTCCATGGCGGTGGCGCCGTCGTCAGGGGCCTCGTCGTCGCGTATCGATCCGGCCCGTGCCGCGAGCCACCCGAGCCGGAGGCCTCCCGCTCCCAGCGGCATGAGGGCGAAGGGCGGATCGGATGCATCCGCGGGGAGCACGTCCGGGAACCGGTCCTGATCGGCGGGGGTGAGACGCTGGCCGTCGTGGTCGTACACGGCGACGTCGCGGCCGGAGTGGGTGGTGATCTCCTCACAGACGCGTTCCAGCCCGGCCGCCTCCAGCGCCAGCTCCGTGAAGCGGAGGTGGATGTCCTCCGCCCGGTGCAGGCTTGCGATACGCCTCTCCAGCTGCGCCTGAAGGGCGCTGCGCTCGAACACCCCGGCCACCTGCGCCGCGATGGACATGAGGAAGTCGACGTCGGACATCGTGAAGTGCCGGGTCTGGTCCGTCTGCACGTTGATGACCCCGATGAGGCGGTCCGCCGCCAGGATCGGGACCGAGCACATCGAGACGAAACGGGCCTGGTCGACGCCGACCATCCAGCGGAAGCGCCGGTCCTCGCGCACGTCGGGGACGACGACGGGGCGCCGGGTCGACGCCGCCCAGCCGGTGATCCCGTCGCCGACGGGAAGCACGACATGGCCGACCCCGGCCTGTGAGAGGCCGTTGGTCGCGGCGAGTCGCAACGAGGTCCCGTCCGGGTCGAGGAGGTACACCGAGCAGACGTCCACGCCGACCGCGTCGGTCGTCTCGGTGATCACCAGCTCGACCATGGCCGATGCGTCGAGGGTCTCCGCCGCGGCGCGCGAGAGCCGCTGCAGGAACAGGAGTTCGGGATCCTGGCTCATGACGGGCACAGTAGAGTCGGCCGGGCGTGCCCGGCTTGGGCCCGGTGGACAGTCTGCGGGTGCGTCCGTTCCACCCGCCGGTC
>CALMEC010000092.1 GCA_937862675.1 uncultured Actinomycetes bacterium | reverse complement strand
CCGGGGACGAGGTCTACGAGAACGTCCTCGTGTCGGGCGCCGTACCACGTCGGCGGAGGCCGGATCCCGCCCTGCGCACCGGTGTGCCGGTGCGACTTCGCCCGAGCGACTTCGGTGGATACGAGGGGATGGTCCAGCGGACACACGCGCGTGAGCCTCGACTTCCAGGGGATCTCGTACCTGATCGATGTCGAGTCACGACGGGATGTCGCTTACACCCTGTCTGAGGCGAACCGGGCGCTGGCGGGTCTGCGCGGCTGAGAGCAGATCGGGGGCGGGCCCGACGCCGTGCGGTCGGTTCTGCCGTCGGCGCTTGCCGGGCATCCCGTATGGAGTCCGATGCGGACCCCGCCGTGATCGCGACCGGTGGATCGCGGGCGGGGTCCGGAGGGAACGACCGGCTACTGCAGGCGGGCGGCCTCGGCCATGCTGGCCAGCTTCTGCAGCGACTGGTGCTCGACCTGGCGGATGCGCTCGCGGGTGACGTTGAACATCCGTCCCAGCTCATCCAGGGTGCGGGGCTTCTCGCCACCGAGCCCGTAGCGGAGCTCGAGCACACGACGCTCACGGTACGAAAGCTGGTCGAGCAGGTCGCCGAGGGCCTCATGACGAAGCGTGGTCTCGGCGGCCATCTCGGGGGCGATGGTGTTCTCGTCCGCGAGGAACCGGACGAACTCCGCCTCCTCGTCCTCACCGACCGGCTTCTCGAGCGACACGATGGGCTGTGCGCTGCGGAGGATGTCCTCGACCTCCTCCGGCGGGAGGCCGGTGGCCTCGCCCAGCTCCTCGACGGTGGGCTCGCGACCCAGCTGCCCGATGAGGACGCGCTCGGCACGGCTGATCTGGTTGAGCTTCTCGACGACGTGGACCGGGATGCGGATGGTGCGGCCCTTGTCGGCCAGCGCACGCGTCACGGCCTGGCGGATCCACCAGGTGGCGTACGTCGAGAACTTGAAACCGCGGCGCCAGTCGAACTTCTCGACGGCGCGGACCAGGCCGAGCGTGCCCTCCTGGATGAGGTCGAGGAAGGGGAGACCACGACCGCGGTAGGCCTTCGCGATGGAGACGACGAGACGCAGGTTGGCCTCGACCATCTGCCGCTTGGCCTCCGGGTCACCGTTCTCGATCCGCTTGGCCAGGCTGACCTCCTGCGCGGCGGTGAGGAGGGGAACCCGCCCGATGTCCTTGAGGAACAGCTGCAGCGCATCGGTTGTCTGCTCCACCGCAGGATGGGTGCGGCGGTGGTGCGGCGGTTGCGCTCGGCCTCGTCGATCTCGGCGGTACGTGCCCGTGCCTCGATGGCGTCGACGATGTCGACGCCGAGCTCGTCGAGGTGCTGGTACAGCTCCGCCTGCGAGGTGGCGTCGACGTTGATGGAGTCGAGCGCCTCCCCGACCTCTTCGACGCTCAGGAAGCCGAGTTCCTGACCGCGCGCGATGAGCGCCTGCAGCTCGCCTTGATCGATCAGCTCTTGCAGTCCCGTCGCGTCCGTCCTTTTCTTCGAAGTTCGGCGCCGTCCGGTGGCACGCCGGGTCCAGCCGGCAGGTCCACCTCGGGGAACGGCACCCCGGTCACATCGCGGAAATCCACGGAAATTGCGCTCCGTCGACCGTCGCTCCGAGGGAGTGTAGCCCGCTTACGGCGCCGGGTACAGGGCGTGACGGATATTTTTTCACGTCCGCATGCGGAGGACCTGGACCGATACCCCCAGGAATCCGGGCCTCCGAGGCCAACAGTAAGATATGCCAACCTCGGTTCCCACGGCCATGGGGGAGACTTGACCACAGGACGCCAGTCGCACAACTCTACGAGCGGCCCCGCCGGATGGGTCGTGCTGCTCGCACTGATGGTGCTCGCACTGATCATCGCGGGCATCGCGAAGGGCTGCGGGAACGACGAGCCGACCTCGTCGCCCGTCACGACGACCACGGGGACCACCTCCGGCGGGACGACGTCGACGGCCGACACGAAGGGCGAGGCCGTCATCGCCTCCATCAACCAGGCCATCACGGCCGGGGGCGGCATTCAGTTCGCGACCGGTCAGACCACCTTGACGGACAAGAGCAAGACGACCCTGGACGCGGTCGCCGACATCCTGGCCCGGAATCCGACGGTCAACGCGGAGGTCGGCGGTCACACCGACACGCAGGGCGATGCGGACAAGAACAAGGAGATCAGCCAGCAGCGGGCGCAGGCCGTGGTCGACTATCTCGTCGGCAAGGGGATCAAGGTCGGTCAGCTGACCGCGGTCGGATACGGCGAGACCCAGCCGCTCGAGCCCGACGACACCACTGAGGCCCTCCGCGAGAAGAACCGCCGCGTCGAGTTCAAGCTCCTCCCGTGAACATCCGGGGTCTTCGCCCGCGGCGGGCGGAGCCCTGGCCGGTCATGCGGTGGTGCCGGCACGCCGGGACACGGATGACGTGGACCGCACGGCGTCTCCCACGGTGAACTGAGGCCGGTCGTGGGTGTGCTCGTGGCGGCCGTCGTCGCGTTCGTCTTCCTGGACGGGTGGCTCCGCTGGATCGTGATCGCCCTCGGCGTCGTCTACGAGCTGGTGGAGACCGCCGCGTTCGTGCGATGGAGCCGCGGCCGGAGACCGCATCACGGTCCCGAGAGTCTGCTGGGGACGCGGGGACGCGTCGTGACGCGGATGACACCGCACGGCCAGGTGATGGTGGACGGCGAGAGATGGCGCGCGACCTCCGACATGCCCTGCGCGGTGGGGGACGTCGTCGAGATCGTCGGGGCCGAGGGGCTTGAACTCACGGTTCGTCCGGTGTCACGTCCGGTGGACGCTACAGCCGGCGGGGACGGCGAACGAAGTCCGGATCCGTGAGCGGCGGCATGGCCGGGGGCCCTCCAGTCGGCATCGCTGACTGGAGGGCCCCCGACACCGTGATCTAGGCCGCCACGGGGAAGCTGAGCTGTCCGTCGCGGCGCGCGGGTGCCGACCGGATGGCGTCGATGAGCTTGGCGGCGATGGGAGACTGGGCGCGGATGTCCTGGACAACCGCGTCGGAAGCGGTCGTATGTGAGTCGCGCAGCGCCGTGGCCGGCACGTCGTGCTCGGCGAGCTGATCGACGATGACGGCCAGGCCGGCGAGCCGGACGAGCACACCGCGAGGGGTGCGGCCTCCGTCGGTGATCGCCCGGAGCGTCCGGACATGGACTCCGGCGGCCCGGGCGACGAGGCCGGGCGTCAGTCCCGCACCGATGAGTGTGTCGCGGAGCGTTCCCGCTCCGTCACACGCGCGGCTCAAGAGACGGAGGGAGAAGCCCGTCTCGGCGGGTGGGGAGAACTGATTCGTCATCGCGAGAACCCCCTTCCACATGTGGTCCGTCGGTTCGTGCTGCTGAACCAACGGTAGCGAACACATGTTCGGTTGTCAATCGGATGCGAGCCGGATCCCGGTCGGTCGCCCGGGATCGCGACGGGCGGGGCAGGGCGGCCAGCATGGCGCCCCCCGTGACCGCGGGGGCGAGGAACTCCGGATGGCCGAGGACGGCCACGAGCGCGCCCACGACGGTGAGGGCGATGAGCGCTGTGCGTGCGGCCCGGTGATCCGCCATGACCTCGACCACGGAGACCACCATGATCGCGATGGCCAGAAGCGCCGGGAGGATCCAGAGGCCTCCGCCGACGACGGCGAGGGCGAGATATGCGACCACCGCGACCGATGCGACCTCGCCAACAAATGTTCGATGCACGGTGCGCCTTCGTCGTGGGCCGTCACTCTGTATATGTCACGTGCACCCGAATTCGTTGCACCCCTCGGGGCGACTTTTACAAATCGGACACGGGATTCGTTCCGAGCCACAAAAAAGGGGTCCGGCGCCGTCACGGCACCGGACCCCGGTGGCAGCATGGATTTCGCATGGGGGCGCTATCGTGCCCGTCAGGCTGCAGCGGCGCGATGTAGGGCGCGCCCTTAGCGGCTGCCACCTCCACATGGTTCAGTCAATCGGACCACCTCCTTTCCGTGGTCCCATCACGTTAGCGCAGGTCTCGGAGGCATCCGGCGCCGGTCAGCCGCGTGATGCCAGGAATCCCGCGATCTCCGCCGAGAGGGCACCGCCGCGCCACGTGAGGGGCGGGCTTCCCTCGGGTTCGGTGACAGTCACCGAACCGGCGATGTGGTCCCGGTACCGCATGGCGACGGCATAGGGGTGATCGGCGTCGAACGTGTCACGGGTCGCCACGATGAGCGTCGGCGCCCGGACCCCGTCGAGCGCAGCCATCCCGTCGAACGCGGTGGAGCGAGGCGTCCAGGTCAGCGCGTCCGCCACCGCGTCGCGGTGGAGATGGCGTTCCATGCGTTGGAGCACGACGCGGCGGAGGCGCTCGTGCCACTCCGGGGGGCCCTTGTCGACGATGGCGTCGTAGAAGCCCTCGACGCCTCCCGTGCGCAGGCCGTCCGCCAGCCGGTCCCATCGCTCCGGTTCTTCCGTGGGTCGGCCGAGGTGGGCGGGGGCGCCGAGGACGAGGGCCGCGACCCGGTCGGGGTGGGCGAGGGCCAGTGCGACGGCCGTGTGCGATCCCATCGAGTGTCCGGCCAGGACGGCGCGGTCGACGCCGCGTGCGTCGAGCACGGCGAGCGCGTCGTCGGTGAGCGATCGGTAGTCGTAGGCGGTGTGCTGCGGCGCCGGGTCGGACTCCCCGTGACCACGTGCGTCGTAGGAGATGAGGCGGTATCCCTGCCGCTCGAGCAGCCGTGACCCGTGGAGCACGTAGCGTCGGGTGGCCGTGAGCCCGTGCAGGAGGAGGATCGTCTCGCCGTCACCGCCGGAGTCGTCGCCGATGAGACGGTGCCCGCCCGGGCGTTCGAGCGTCCACCGTACGTGTGCGTCACCCATCGGATCCGCCCGCGTCCTCGCCGGACCGCTCGCGGTCGAAGGCGGCCCGCTCCTCACGCAGGCGGCGTTCCCGTTTCGTCAGGTTCCGCCTGCTGACGGAGGTCCAGACGACCAGCGCCATGAGGAGGGCGGCGATGATCGCGCCGACGAGGGTGCTGGCGCGGAAATAGTTGGCCTGGGTGTCCATGATGCGGTCGCCGGCGTGGGCGGCGTTGCCGCGGCCGACGACGATCGACAGGGTCAGGAGGTTCGGCGTCGCCACGAGGACCGCACCGACCAGGAAGGCGAGCCAGGCGGTCCAGGAACGGCGCCTCCTGAACCCGATCCAGAGGATGAGGAGGGGGACGAAGGTGAAGACGATCCCGTAGAACAGCCCGAGGGCGATCCCGTTGACGGTGCTCTGATCGACCTGGTTCCCGATGCGGACCGCCCACCACCGGGGGAGGAACGCGGAGAGGATGACGATGAGGAGGAAGGTGGCGAGGACCACCACCCCGCCGATCAGGAGGCGGCGGCCCCAGTCGACCGGCGGGCGCTCCGGAGGAGGCGGAGGAGGGGCGTGCGTGGTCGTGCGGTCGCTCATCGTCCGGTGACCTGCTCCGCGGATCGGGACGACCGCGCGGCGACGCGCCGTCGCAGCATGGGCTCGTCGACCCGGTACTTGAAGACCGTCCGTCCGTCCAGCACGCCGATGGGTATCCGGGTGCGCCATGCGGCCTCGAGCTCGGGATCGCCGTCGAT
>CALMEC010000091.1 GCA_937862675.1 uncultured Actinomycetes bacterium | reverse complement strand
GCGATGACGATCACCCAGATGAGTGATGCGGTCACCTTGAAGATGATGAAGCTGACCGGCACCTGACGGGTGTTGCTGAAGATGAATGTGACGATCAGGAGGGCCACCAGGACCAGCAGGCCGACGCGCACGAGCTGCCGGCGCTGGCGGTCGTCCAGGTTCTCGAAGCGGGACTTGCCGGGGGGCGGCATCGGTCGGGTGGGGTCGTCGTTCATGTCGAATCCGGAGGTCGCGGGCATGGCGATCGTCGTCAGGTGGGCGTTCCGGTCGACGGGGATCGGGTCCCCGGTGAGCGCACGATCCGCACCCCGGTACTTTAGCCCACCTGTCCGCCCGCACCCGCGCATCCGGTCGTGATCGCGGCGTGCCCGGGATGCGACTCGCGATCGTTACGGTTCGCGGACATGGTGAGCGACGTCGACACGTTCGGATGACGCGGCCCCGGCCGCCTGCCGGTCAGGTGATTGTCCCCGGCGTCTGGTGGGCGACCGTGCGAGACGTCGATCCCGCGCTGGTGGACCCGGTCGCACGGGCCCGGGCGGCCGCGATGCGCGACCGTGGTGACCGTCGTCGGCATCTGACCGCGGTTCTCCTCGGAGATGCGTTGGCGCGCGTCCACGGGGGAGAGCACGCGCGTGTCCGACGCGAACGCGGCAGGGCGCCGCACATCGAGGGCTCCCGTACGCCGCTTCACATGTCGGTGGCGCACACGGGGCACCTCGTCGCCGTGGCACTGGCCTCGGTCCCGGTCGGGGTGGACGTGGAGCTCGACGACGCCGACGTCGACGGGGTGCCCGCCGCGCTAACCGATCGGGAGATCGCCGTGATCGCCGCGCTGCCGGATGCCCATCGCACCGACGCGCTACGGCGTGTCTGGGTGCGGAAGGAGGCCGTTCTCAAAGCATTGGGCTTCGGCCTCGCCAGGGATCCCCGCACGATCGAGCTGTCGGATCCCGGTGCTCCACCGGCCGTGCTGGCGCCTGCGGGCCCGGCCGGGTCCGCAGGGATGACGTTGCGGGATCTGGAGGGTGCGCCGGGTGCCGTCGCCGCTCTGGCGCTGGCGGGCGTACAGCCGGTGGAGGTCAGGGAAGAGGACGGCGATGCGCTCCTGGACGTGACGAGCGCCTGATCCGCCGGTCGCCGCTCCACGCGTGTCATGTCTGGTGCCTGTCATGTCTGGTGCCTGGCACCAGGCATGACACGCGTCAGTCGGACATTAAGCAGGAAACCGGGTGTTTTGCAGGTTATTCATTGCCGTGCCGGGATGGCGTGTCATGTCCGGTGCCTGGCACCGGACATGACACGACCCGTTCGGCGCCGAGTGTGAAACCCGCGCCTCAGGCCGTGACGGCGTCCATCGCGGCGATGTAGCCGGCCACGCGGTCGGCGATGCGGTGGACGGCCGGCGTACGGACGAGTTCCGGATGGGTGGCGGCCAGATCCAGGTTGTGGATCGTGCCGGCGACGTACGGCGCCCAGCCGTCGCGGTCGAGCCAGTCCTCCGGGCGCGGGGCGGCGGCGGTGACGAACAACATGTCGCCGGGCACCGGGCGATGCTCCGCCCGCCGCATCAGGCCCGCAGTGCGCATCACGGTCCGTGCCACCTGCTCCACGGCATCGGGTGACAGCGACGCCAGGGCACTGCCGGCGGCATTCAGGCGCTCCCGCACCCGGTCGATGGTGAGCGGCTCGTCACCGGCCGGCAGCCCGGCCATGAGGAGGAGTGCCTCCAGCGCATCGTCCTCCGTCGGCGGCGGCAGATGCCGCCACTGGTCGGACGGGTACGCGTCCAGGAGGACCAGCGCACCCGGGGGGCGGCCTTCATCCGACAGCCGTGAGGCCATTGCATGCGCGATCACACCACCCACCGACCAGCCCAGGAGGTGGATCGGCCCGTCCGGCCAGCGCTCCCGGACACGGTCGACATATCGGGCGGCGATGGCGTCGATGCTGTCGTCGTCATGATCGTCGGCCTGAAGGGCCACCACCGGGGACGCCGACGGCAGGCGGGCCGCCAGGGGCCCGTAACACCACCCGAGACCGCCGGCGGGGTGGATGCAGACCAGCGGAGCACCGTGGCCCGCGCGCAGGTCCAGCATCGGCCCGCGGCCGTCGTCGTCGCCGGACGCGACCTGGACCGCGAGCGCGGCCGGGGTGGGGGCGGCGAACACGACGCCGATCCCCAGTGTGACCCCGAACTCGTCCCGGATGCGCGCCACCAGGCGGGCCGCGGCCAGCGACGAGCCGCCCAGGTCGAAGAACCCCTCGTCGGGGCCGACGCGCGTCGCGCCGAGGACATCCGCGAACAAGGTGCACAACCTTTCCTCGACGGGCGAATGCGGCGCTGCGCCGTCGCCGTCGTGGGCCGGGGGAGCGGGGAGCGCCCGCCGGTCCAGCTTGCCGGTCGCGCCGGTGGGCAGCTCGTCCAGGACCACGACGCTCGCCGGGACCATGGCGGCCGGCAGGAGGTCGGCCACATGACGGCGGATCTCCTGCGGATCCGTCTCGCGGCCGGGATGGAGCACCACGTAGCCCACCAGCCGCCGGTCCCCCGGCCGGTCCTCGCGCGCCACGGCGGCCGCCTGCGTCACGGCGGGATGGCGGGTCAGCGCGGCCTCCTCCTCGCCCAGCTCGATGCGTACACCGCTGATCTTGACCTGTTGATCAGCACGTCCGTGATAGTCGAGCGCACCGTCGGGACGACGGCTGACCAGGTCGCCGGTCCGGTACAGGCGCGCGCCGCGCGGACCGAAGGGATCGGCGATGAAACGCTCCGCGGTGAGGTCTGCGCGTCCGCGATACCCGCGCGCCAGCTGCACGCCGCCCAGATGCAGTTCGCCGACGGCGCCCGGGGCGGCGGGATGTCCCGCCGGATCCAGCACGACGGCGTCGGTGTTCCACACCGGGTGCCCGATCGGGACGCCGTCGACGTCCTGTGCCGTCACCCGCCAATGCGTCACATCGACAGCCGCCTCGGTGGGGCCGTAGAGGTTGTCCAGGGTGACGTCGGGGAACAGCGCGAGTGCGGCCTGTGCCACCTCGGAGCCCAGGGCCTCCCCGCTGCACACGATGTGGCGCAGGTCGGTGCATCCCGGGGCGGACGGCTCGGCAAGGAACGCCTTCAGCATCGACGGCACGAAGTGGGTCACCGTCACACGCCCGTGCGCGATGTGCCCGGCCAGGGCCGCCGGGTCGCGGTGGGCGCCCGGATCGGTCACGACGATCGTGGCCCCGACCTGCAGGGCCCAGAAGAGCTCCCATACCGACACGTCGAATCCCAGCGGCGTCTTGAGCAGGACCCGGTCCCGCGCATCGAAACCCTGGACGGGCGAGATCCACGCCAGGCGGTTCACGATCGCCCGATGCGTCACCTCGACGCCCTTGGGACGGCCCGTGGAACCCGACGTGTAGAGGAGATACGCCAGATCGTCCGGGGCGGGCACCCGATCCGGTGGCGGGGCACCCTCCGCCTCCAGGGCCGTCACGTCGTCCACCAGGCAGACCGGCCGGGCGTCGTCGGCCATGGCGGAGGTGCGGTCGGCGGGCTGATCGGGCTCCAGCGGCAGATACGCCGCTCCGGCGCGCAGCGTCCCCAGAAGGGCCGCGAACAGGGCCGCCGACCGATCCATGCGGATGCCGACCACCCGCCCCGGCTCCGCTCCGCGGCGCGCCAGCGCACCGGCCACCGTCTCGGCCCGGTCGTGCAGTTCCGCGTAGGTCAGCATCCCGTCGGATGCCTCGACCGCGATGGCGTCGGGTGTGCGTCGCGCCTGGGCGGCGAGATCGCCCGGATGGACGATATCGTCGACGAGTTGCACAACGCGCTCAAGCTTTATCTCACCGAGATCAGCCGCAACGACAAGCTGCCCCAGGCAGAGGCGCGCCGCTGCGAGGACATTCTCGCCTTCACGATCAATCTCGAGCATGTCGGCGACATCGTCGAGAAGAGCTTGAGCGAACTTGCCGAGAAGAAGATCAAGAACCACCTCGCCTTCTCGGCGGAAGGCTTTCAGGAAATTTCCAATATGCTGAACCAGATCTTCGAGAACCTGCGGCTTGCGGTCAGCGTATTCATGACGTCGAACCTGCGCGATGCCCGCGCCCTCATGCAGGCCAAGACCGCAATGCGCGACCTCGAATGGACGGCGACGCAGAACCATCTGCATCGCTTGCGCGAAAAGCGCGCCGAAAGCCTCGAGACAAGCTCGCTGCACATCGACATCGTCCGCGACCTGAAGCGCATCACCGCGCACATCGCTTCCGTCGCCTACCCGGTGCTTTCCGAGTATAACGAGCTCCTGCCGAGCCGGCTGCTCGACAAGGATGACGAGGCGTTCATCCCGCTTGCCGTCGGCAAAGAATAAAAGAACAGAGATCCATGGCCGCCAACATCGTCGAGCTCGTCGAGCTCAATGCGCTGCTGCCGCAAGGCGCCTGCCTGTTCGGCGTCGATCTCGGCGACAAGACGATCGGGCTCGCGCTTTCCGATATTCGCCGCACCATCGCCTCGCCGTTCGAAACCCTGAAGCGCACCAAATTCCGCGCCGACGCCGAGCGGCTGCTCGAACTTGCCAGGCGCCACAACGTCGGCGGCTTCGTCATTGGCCTGCCGCGCAATATGGACGGCTCGGAGGGCCCGCGCGCGCAATCGACGCGCGCCTTCGTGCGCAATCTCTCGCCGATGACCGAGCATCCGATCGCTTTCTGGGAC
>CALMEC010000090.1 GCA_937862675.1 uncultured Actinomycetes bacterium | reverse complement strand
TCCATGGCGTCCAGTAACTGATTCACAAATATCCGCATCCACCGCTTTGAAATTTCGGCCCGCGTCGCGGGAAAGCATAGATAGATGCTTACCCCGCCGGGCGCTCGCTTCAAGTCCGCAAGCTGAAAATCACTCCTCTTGAGGACATTGCGGAACGCACTGTAGTCGAGGAATTTCGTGTGCCGGTTGACGGTGGACTGGACGCCCGCCAGCTCCGTTTCACTCTTCCCGTAAAAATCGAGCGCCGCCGCCATCAGCGCGAGGACGCGGGCGCGGCGGTCCACGTTCGCCGCCGCCACGTGCCGCACGAAGCGGTTGTCGGCGGTGTACTCGATGCGCACGGGGTCCACGGCCCGGCAGGCTAGCGGATCGGATCCGGTCGGCATGTCCCGGGCGGACGGGCCGCCGGAGTGCAGGACCCGCCGTGCAAACGCGGAATTTCCGGTACGGTAACCGCTTCGCGGCGTGACCGGAGAAATGCAGACAGGGAGGACCCGCTGGGCCGCAGTGAACGCATCCCGCACGAGGTCGACGGGCTCTACCAGCGCGTCGAGGTCCTCCTCGAGGCGCTGCCCTACATACGTGAGTTCGCCCGCCAGACCGTCGTGGTGAAGTACGGCGGCGCCGCGATGACGACGCCGGAGCTGAAGGCGTCCTTCGCACGTGACATCGCCCTCCTGAAGCTGGTGGGGATCAACCCCGTCGTCGTCCACGGCGGCGGTCCCGACATCAGCCGCTTCAGCGACCGCCTGGGGCTGGAGGTCAAGTTCGTCCACGGTCTGCGCGTCACCGACGCCGACACCATGGAACTGGTCAAGATGGTGCTGGTCGGCAAGATCAACAAGGAGATCGTGGCCCAGCTGCGCGTCGCCGGCGTGGAGGCCGTGGGCCTCTCGGGTGACGACGCCGGACTGATCAGTGCCCGGAAGGCCGAGCATCCCGACGCCGACCTCGGCTTCGTCGGCGAGATCGTCCGGTTCAACACCCACCTCCTGGAACGCCTGTCGGACTTCGTGCCCGTCGTCGCGTCCGTCGGCGTGGACCGGGAGGGCCAGAGCTACAACATCAACGCCGACACCGTCGCCGGCGAGCTCGCGGCGGCGCTCGGTGCCAAGCGCGCGCTCTTCCTGACCGACGTCGAGGGCATCTACGGTGACATCGACGACCCCGCCAGTCTCATCAGCGAGTGCGACATCTCGGAGCTGGACGCCATGCTCGCGAGCGGGAAGGTCAGCAAGGGGATGGTGCCGAAGCTGCGGGCGTGCACCAACGCGCTGCGTGGCGGGGTCGAGGCGGCCCAGATCATCGACGGGCGCGTGCCGCACGCGCTCCTCGTCGAGCTGTTCACCGAGGCCGGCGTCGGCACCAAGGTGACCGCGTGATCGATGAACGGCTGGTCATGCGCGCCGAGGCGGCGCTGATGCCGACCTACCGGCGCCAGCCCGTGCAGTTCGTCCGCGGCGAGGGCGCGCTGCTCTTCGACGCCGACGGGCGGGAGTACGTCGACTGCGTCGCCGGGATCTCGATGGCCAACATCGGCCACGCCCACCCGGCCGTCGCCGAGGCCGTCGCCCGGCAGGCGGCCGAACTCGTCAACGTCTCCAACCTCTTCTACACCGAGCAGCAGATCGAGCTCGCCGAGTGGATCCGCGATCGCTCCCTGGGCGGCAAGGTCTTCTTCTGCAACTCGGGGGCCGAGGCCAACGAGGCCGCCCTGAAGCTCGCGCGCCGGCGCGGCGGTGCCGGGCGCACCGACGTGGTGGCGATCGTCGAGGGCTTCCACGGGCGCACCTACGGGGCGCTGTCGCTGACCGGCCAGCCGGACAAGCAGGATCCGTTCCGGCCGATCGTCCCCGGGGTCCACCACGTGCCGCGCAACGATGCGGCCGCGCTCGAGGCGGCCGTCACCGACTCGACGGCGGCGGTCTTCCTGGAGACGATCCAGGGGGAGTGCGGGGTCCACCCGCTCGACAGCGAGTTCCTCCGCCTGGCCCGGGACCTCGCCGATCGCCACGGCGCCCTGCTCGTCTTCGACGAGATCCAGACCGGCCTGGCCCGGACCGGGCCGCTCTTCTCCTACCAGGAGCTCGACGTGCAGCCGGACGTCATGACGCTGGCGAAGAGTCTGGGAGGCGGGGTGCCCATCGGCGCCGTCATCACCGCCCCGGAGTTCGCCGACACCTTCCGTCCGGGCGACCACGGATCCACCTTCGCCGGTGGTTCCCTCGCCTGCGCGGCCGGTCTCGCGGCGACCCGCGTACTGGACGATCCGGACCTCCAGGAGAGCGTCCGGGCGCTGGGGGCGGCGATGCGCGTCGCGTTCGCCGGTCTCGTCGCGGCCGGTCAGGCGCGCGAGGTACGTGGCCGCGGACTCATGATCGGCCTCGATCTCAACGGCCCGTCGGCTGCGGACGTCGTGTCGCGGTTGCTCCAGGAGGGCATCGTCGTCAACAACACCTCGGACCGGACCCTGCGCTTCCTCCCGCCGCTCGTCATCACGGAGGATCAGGTCGACCGCGTCATCGCGGCGGTCACGCGGGCGATCGGGGAGACCACCCCCGGCTGACCGGGCCGGTCAGGCGGCGTCGCACGCGACGGACTGCGGGGTGAACACGAGCCGCAGCTCGGTGCCCGGTCCGTCGGTGATGATCTCGAACCGATCGGCGAAGTGGTCGATGAGGTAGAGCCCACGGCCGCGGTCGGAGTGGTGCGCGGGCAGCGTGTGGTCGGTGGGCGGCGTCCACAGGCGGTCGCGGCCCTCGTCCAGAATGCGGACGGACGCCCGCTCCGGGTCGATCTGGTAGACGACCTCGATCAGCTCGTTCGGCCGTGAACCGTGCTCGATCGCGTTGGCCGCGGCTTCGCTCACGGCGAGCACGACGTGTTCGATCGACTCCTCGTCCCATCCGTTGCGCGCGAGCGCCTGGCGGATCGCGGTCCGGACGACGCTGATCGACCGAAGGGTCGCCGGGACGAGGACCACCGAGGGCACTCCCGGGGCAACCAACGTGCCAGCTCCTTGTGAGGTCCGATAGCTCATTGCCTTCTAGTTATCGGCGGAATCGGCGCGTACGTCAAGTGCGGGGGCGAATTCGGGTTCTCCGGGAACGGAATGTGAGACGCTTACCGGCGATATTCGACACCTGCGGGGGTGCACCTGTCCGGGCGGACGTGTCCGCGTCCGGGTCGCGTCGCCTCCACGCGACCGCCACAGAGAGGACACACGTGCCAACGTCCCAGCCCGAGTCCACCACGGCCCGCTATCTCGCGCGCCCGCACGAGGTCCACCGCGTGGTGCTCCTGTACTCCGGCGGCCTGGACACATCCGTCATGCTCAAGTGGCTGCAGGACGAGTACGAGGCGGAGGTCGTGGCGCTCTGCATCGACCTGGGACAGCCCACCGACGACTTCGAGGCCATCCGGCAGAAGGCGCTCGACCTCGGCGCCGTCGCCAGCATGGTCGTCGACGCCAAGGACGAGTTCGTCCGCGACTACGTCGCGCCGTCCATCCGTGCCAACGCCCGGTACCAGGGGACCTACCCGCTCTTCACCGCGCTGGGCCGCCCGCTCCTGGCCAAGCTCGCCGTGGAGGCCGCGCGTGAGCACGGCGCCGACACCATCGCGCACGGGTGCACCGGCAAGGGCAACGACCAGGTGCGCATCGAATCCGTCATCCTGACCCTCGCACCGGACCTCAAGGTGGTCGCACCCATCCGCGAGTGGCAGATGGGGCGCGACGAGGAGATCGCGTACGCCAAGGAGCACGGCATCCCGGTGTCGTCCACGGTGGAGCGGCCGTACTCGCTCGACGACAACCTCTGGGGGCGCTCCAGCGAGGGCGGCGTCATCGAGGACCCCGCCAACATCGTCCCGGACGACGTCTTCCAGCTGGTGACCCCGCCCACCCAGGCGCCCGACGCGCCGACGGACGTGGTCCTTGGCTTCC
This sequence comes from uncultured Actinomycetes bacterium, assembly GCA_937862675.1. Lineage (GTDB taxonomy): Bacteria > Actinomycetota > Thermoleophilia > Miltoncostaeales > Miltoncostaeaceae > CALMEC01. The sequence goes on along the minus strand of CALMEC010000090.1, from coordinate 405 downwards.
GTCAGGGGCTGCCGGTGTCGCTCGACGGAACGGAGATGGAGCCGGTGGCGCTCATCCAGGCCGTCGCGCGGCTCGCGGCAGCGAACGGCGTGGGCATCATGGACAACGTCGAGGACCGCGTGGTCGGGCTCAAGGTGCGTGACATCTACGAGGTGCCGGCCGCCGAGGTGATCCTGCCGGCGCACCGTGAGCTGGAGAAGCTCGTCTTCACGGGCCGCCAGAGCCGCTTCAAGGCGATGGTCGATCTCCAGTGGGCCGACCTCTGCTACGAGGGCCTCTGGTACGAGCCCCTCAAGGCGGATCTCGACGCCTACGTCACCGAGGCCAGCCGCCTCGTGGACGGCGAGGTCACGGTCCGGCTGTACAAGGGCAGTGCCACCGTCGTCGCCCGCACCTCGCCCAACG
>CALMEC010000089.1 GCA_937862675.1 uncultured Actinomycetes bacterium | reverse complement strand
AGGCGGTGCTCCTCGAGGTTGGCCCGCAGGAGCCCGAGCGTGAAGCGCGGGCCGTAGACGTCCATGCGCCCGACCGCGCGGATGAGGAACGGGACGGCCCCGATGTGGTCCTCGTGGCCGTGCGTGAGGACGAGCGCCTCGATCGCATCGGCGCGTTCCGCCAGGACGTCGAAGTCGGGGAGCACGAGGTCCACGCCCAGCTGGTCGTGGGTGGGGAATTTGACCCCGCAGTCGATGAGGACGATTCGGCCGTCGTACTCGATCGCGTAGTGGTTCTTACCGATCTCCCCGGTGCCGCCGATCGGGGTGGCGCGGATGGTGCCGGCCGTCACGATGCGCTTACCAACACACCAACATTCTCAAGCACGCGTGCAAGCTCCTGTCGTTCTTCGGATGTCGCCGCGACGAGGGGAAGACGGAGGGGGCCCGGAGGCACCACACCGGTCATCTCGAGCGCGGCCTTGATGAGGATCGGGCTCGTCACGGTGAAGAGGCCCTCGTACAGCGGATGGAGCGCGGCGTCGCGACGACGCGCCTCGTCGTGGTCGCCGGCGCGTGCCGCGCGGGCGATCTCCTGCATCTGGGGTCCGGCGAGGTGCGAGGCGACGGAGATGACCCCGGCGCCGCCGCCCGTGACGACGTCGACGAACAGGTCGTCGTTGCCGGCCCACACGGGCAGGCCCGTGGCCAGCGTCTCGGCGGCCTGGTCGGAGTTGGCCTCCTTGATCCCGACGACGCCCGGGATCTGTGCGAGCTCGACGATGAGGTCGGCCGGGATGTTGACCACCGACCGCGACGGGATGTTGTAGAGGATGACGGGGACGCCGATCTCGGCGATCGCCCGCACGTGCCCGATGATCCCGGCCCGCGGCGGCTTGTTGTAGTAGGGCGTGACCACGAGCACGGCGTCGACGCCGATCTCGGCCGCCTTCTCCGTGAGGTGCACGGAGTGGGCGGTGTCGTTGGACCCCGTACCGGCGATGACGGACGCGGAGCCGCCGACCTCGCGGACGCCGATCTCGAACAGGCGGAGCTTCTCGTCGTCGGTCAGGGTGGAGGCCTCGCCGGTGGTCCCCGAGAGGACCAGCCCGTCGGACCCGTTGGCGACCAGGTGATGCATGAGCGCCGCGGTGGAATCCTCCGCGATGCGCTCCCGTCCGTCGAACGGTGTCACCATCGCGGTGATGATGGTTCCGAGTGATGTCACGACCGCGAGTATATCGGCGTCAGCCGGCCGCATCCCCGACCCAGCGCCAGACCCGACCGTCACCCGGCACGTCCCGCAGGGCGGGCAGGGTCACCGGTCCGGTGGGGGCGAGCCCGGCGAACCCGGCCCGATGGAGGGCCTCGCCGACCGTCGCGCGCGCCGCGTCCCATGAGACCACGACATGGTGTCCCCTCTCGTCCATCACCTCGTGGTGCGCGGCGAAGAGGGTGTGCGGGCCGAAGGCCCAGACCCGCACGTGGACGCGTTCACTCCGGTCGCCCAGCGCGATGTGGTCGACCATCCGACGTCCCCGCCCGTCGATCCAGGTGCGGTGGACGGCCCCGTCCGGGGGACGCTCCCATCCCCCGCCGGCGAGCGCCGCCAGGACGGCCGCCGGACCGGCGCGCAGCACCATCCCGTTGACCGGGTCGACGAGCTCGGGACGTGTGGACCGCCACGGCCGCCACCACGCCTGGGTGTACGGCCAGAGACGCGCCGGGCCGTCGCCCTCCGAGACCAGGTCGCCGTCGGGTGTCAGGACGACGGACGCGTCCCGCGGGACGATCACGCCCGCGGGATCTCCTCACCCGTCTCCGGATCGAGCCGGATGCCGTCCATGATCCCCTCGCCGAACGGGGCGCCGATGGTCAGCCAGACGGCCTCGCGGTCGGTGGTGTTGACGATGCGCCGGGCCGTGTCCTTGGGCACGCGAACCCAGTCGCCGTCGTCCACCGTGATCTCGTCGGCGCCGATCTGGACCTGCTGCGGGCCGCCGGAGACGAGGTGGTAGACCTCCTCCTGATTGCGGTGCCGGTGGTAGGCCATGGCGTGGCCGGGGCCGAAGCGCCATGTGCGGATGGCCATCTCGGCGGTGCCGAGCGCACCCGAGATGTCGCGTGATGCCGGACCGCCCCCGCGCCGCTCGCGGAGTTCGACGGCCTCCTCGGCGATCCGTGTGTGTTCGTCGCTCATTGTTCCCCCTGGTCCGACGACGGCGCCGCATCCCCGAACAGGAGCGGCTCGAGTCCAACGGTGAGCCCCGGCCGGTCCGGGACGGCCCGGACGGCGAGGACGACACCGGGCATGAAGCTCTCACGTGAGAGCGAATCGTGGCGGATCGTGAGCGTCTCGCCCAACCCGCCGAGGATGACCTCCTGGTGCGCCACCAGACCGGGCAGGCGGACCGAGTGGATCGGCACGTCGCCGTCCATCAGGCTCGCCGTGCGCAGCGCCGTGCCGCTCGGTGCGTCGACCTTCTGGTCGTGGTGCAGCTCGATGATCTCGGCCTTCGGCATGTTCCGCGACGCCTCCGCCGCGAATCGCATCATGAGAACGGCGCCCACCGCGAAGTTCGGCGCGTAGAGGCAATTCGCACCGCCCGACGTGCGGCGTTCGATCTCGGCCATGTCGTCGTCTGTGAACCCGGTGGTCCCGACCACCACGTGCACGCCGGCGTCGAGGCATGCGAGAACGGTGCCGATCGCGATGCCCGGAGCCGTGAAGTCCACGCAGACGTCCGGACCGGTGGCCGCGATGGCCGCCCCGACGTCGGAGAAGGCGTCCTCCCCCTCGGCCGCCGGGTCGGCACGCGCCACCAGTTCCATCCCGTCCGCGGCCGTCACGGCGTCGCAGACCGCGCGCCCCATCTTCCCCGCCGCACCGCTCACCATCACTCTGATCATTGGGGGATCGTATGCGATCCGCGGCAGAGTCATCCCCGCGAACGGGATGTCCGCGACCTCCCGCTCCGGCGGTCCGCGGAAAACCGCGGCGTCCCACCCGGCCCGGCGTGCCCCACGAGGCCGCCGACCCGACTCAGCCGGCGGTCGCCAGCCCCTCGGCGAACGCCTCGGCCGCCTCGCGGATGGCCGACCGGTCGGAACCGATGGCCGCCAGGGAGAAGCGCTCGGGACGCCACATCTCCTGCGCGAGGGCCTGCACGTCGGCGGCGGTGACGGCATCGATCCGCTCGACCAGCTGGTCGAGCGACAGGATCTCACTGCCGGTCACGCTTGCCCGGCCGATGCGGTTCATACGGGTGGTGGCGCTCTCCAGGGAGAGGACCAGCCGTCCCTTCAGATGGTCCTTGGTCCGATCGAGCTCCCGGCCGGAGAGCGGCTCGTCCGCCAGGCGGTCGAGCTCGGTCCGGATGATCTCGCAGGCCAGGCGGAGGTTCTCCCGCCGGGTCCCGAGGAAGAGGCCGACCTGCCCCGCGTCGGCGTAGCCCGAGGTGAACGAGCCGACGCTGTACGCCAGGCCCCGCTTCTCGCGGATCTCCTGGAAGAGCCGGCTGCTCATGGATCCGCCGAGGACCGTGTCCAGCACCGAGTGCGCGTGGCGCCGGGGATCGTCGCGGACCATGCCCGGCGCGCCGAACGCCAGGTGGTACTGCTCGGTCGGCTTCTCCTGCACGACCAGGCGCGCGGGACCGGGTGCCGCCGGCGTGAAGACGAGGGGCCCGTGACCGCCCGGTACGTCGGTGAGAAGGCGCTCGCACTGTTCGAGGAGCGCGTCGTGGTCGACGTTCCCGGAGGCGGCGACGACCATGTTGGGCGCGGTGTAGTGGGAACGGAAGTACCCGTCGAGGCCCGCGTGGTCGACGCTGGAGATGACGTCGGCCGTGCCGATGACCGGCCGGCCCAGCGGCTGGTCGGGGAACACGGCGGCGCCGAGCATGTCGTGCACCTTGTCCTGGGGGTCGTCCTCGTACATCGCGATCTCCTCGAGGACCACCTCGCGCTCCTGATCGAGTTCGTAGAACCCGGGATGCTGGAGCATGTCCGCGAGGACCGGGAACGCCCGGTCCAGATGATCGTCGAGCACACGGGTGTAGAAGACCGTGTAGTCGCGGCCCGTGGCGGCGTTGACCTCGCCCCCCAGACCGTCGAACAGCTCGGCGATGTCGCGGACGGAGTGGGTCGGCGTGCCCTTGAAGACGAGGTGCTCGATGAAGTGGGCGATGCCCGCCTCGGCGTCCGTCTCGTAGCGGGAGCCGGTGGCCACCCAGATGCCGAGGGCGACCGAGCGCGTCCCGGCGAGGGGCTCCGTGATGACACGGAGCCCCCCACGGGTCGAGCTGAGACGTGTCTCGGCCGCCGGCGACATCACTCGGCGATGTCGCTCTCGCTCACCCGGCGGCGGCGACGGCGACGCGGCGTGGACTCGTCGCCCGCGCCGTTCTCGGACGGTTCGGCGGCACCGTCGCCGGCGTCCTCCATCCCGAGGATGCGGAGGCCGATGCGGCCCCGCTGCTTGTCGACCTCGACGACCGTGACGTCCACGGTGTCGCCGCGGTTGATGACGTCCTCCACCTTCTCGACGCGTCCCGACGAGAGGTTCGAGATGTGGAGGAGCCCGTCGACGCCCTTGGTCAGCTCGACGAACGCGCCGAACGTCGTGGTCTTGACGACCTTGGCGCCCGTGAACACGTCACCGACCTCGACGTCCTTGGTCATCTGGCGGATGACCTCGGCGCATGCCTCGGCCTTGCGCCCCTCGACGCCGTAGACGTTGACCACGCCGGTGTCCTCGATCGAGATCTCGACCTCGTACTCGGCCTCCAGGCCGCGGATGGTCTCGCCGCCCTTGCCGATGACCGCACCGATCTTGTCCGGGTCGATCTTGACGCTCGTGATGCGGGGCGCCCAGGGCGACATCTCCTCGCGGGGCGCGGAGATGTGGTCGGCCATGATCCCCAGGATGTGCTCGCGGCCGGCCTTCGCCTGGGCGAGCGCGTCGCGGAGGATCTCGAAGGTCACACCGGAGATCTTGATGTCCATCTGGAGGGCCGTGATGCCCTCGCCGGTGCCGGCGATCTTGAAGTCCATGTCTCCGAGGTGGTCCTCGTCGCCCTGGATGTCGGAGAGGATGATGTAGTCGTCACCCTCCTTGATGAGACCCATGGCGATGCCCGCCACCGGACGGGGCAGCTTGACGCCGGCGTCCAGGAGGGCGAGGGTCGATCCGCAGACCGACGCCATCGACGACGACCCGTTGCTCTCGAGCGTCTCGGAGACGAGACGGAGGGTGTACGGGAGGTCCTCCTCCGACGGGATCATCGGGAGCAGGGCGCGCTCGGCGAGGGCGCCGTGTCCGATGTCGCGACGCTTGGGGCCGCGCATGAAACCGGTCTCCCCGACCGAGAACGGCGGGAAGTTGTAGTGGTGGATGTAGCGCTTCGAGGTCTCGGGACCGATCCCGTCGATGCGCTGGGCGTCCTTCGGGGTCCCGAGCGCGAGGAGCGTCATGACCTGGGTCTCACCGCGGGTGAAGAGGCCCGATCCGTGCACGCGCGGGGCCACCGAGGTGTCACACGTGATGGGACGGATCTCGTCGCTCTTGCGGCCGTCGGGACGGCTCTTGTCGACGGCGATGCGCTTGCGGATGATCGACTTCTGGATGCTGTCGAAGGCGCGGTTGAACGCGGCCTTCGCCTCGGGCTCGGGCTCCTCGCCGAGGACCTCGGCCGAGATCTGCGCCTTGGCGGCGGCGACCTTGTCGCGGCGCTCCAGCTTGCGCTGCTCGAGCGTGGCCTCCTCGAGGAGGGCCAGTCCGGCCTTCTCGACCTTGGCGAGCACGTCGGGGTCGACGGCGAGCGCCTCGACCTCGCGCTTCGGCTTGCCGGCCTTGGCACGGAGCTCCTCCTGCGCGGCGCACAGCTTGCGGATCTCCTCGTGGGCGATCGCGAGGGCCTCGAGGACGGTCTCCTCGTCGACCTCCTTGGCGCCGGCCTCGACCATGGAGATGGCCTCGGCGCTTCCGGCGACGATCAGGTCGAGCTCCGACTCCTCCAGCTCCTGGAAGGTCGGGTTGATGACGAACTCGTCGTCGATGAGCCCGATGCGGACGGCCCCGACGGGCCCCTGGAAGGGCAGGTCGGAGATCGTCAGCGCGGCGGACGCGCCGTTGATGCAGAGCACGTCGAACGCGGTGACCTGGTCCGTGGACAGGATCGTCGCGATGACCTGCGTCTCGTTGCGGTAGCCCTTCGGCCACAGCGGCCGGATCGGCCGGTCGGTCATGCGTGCCGTGAGCGTCGCGCGGTCGCTGGGGCGGCTCTCGCGCTTGATGAATCCACCGGGGATCTTCCCCGCGGAGTACATGCGCTCTTCGACGTCGACGGTGAGCGGGAAGAAGTCCGCGCCCTCACGCGCCTCGTGGTGTCCGACGGCGGTGACGAGGACCATCGTGTCACCCGCGCGGACCACGACCGCACCGTTCGCCTGCTTGGCGAGCTGGCCGGTCTCGAACGTGATCGGTACCTCACCGATCTCTGCAGTCACTTTCTGCACTGTCATTCACTACCCCTGTCTCGCCCGCCCCTTCGGCGGGCGCGGCTTCCACCCCCGGCCCGACTGGCCGGCGGTTGTCGTTGATGCGCGTTCGAGGCGCATCCCTCGTGGGACCCGTCGACCGTTATCGACGCAGTCCGAGTTCTTCGATGAGGGCACGGTAGCCCTCGAGATCGGTGCGCTGCAGATAGTTGAGCAGTCGCCGGCGGCGACCGACCATCATGAGGAGCCCACGACGTGAGTGGTGGTCGTGCTTGTGCGTGCGAAGATGCTCCGTCAGCGTGGCGATGCGGTCCGTCAGGATCGCGATCTGCACCTGGGGTGAGCCGGTGTCCGACTCGTGGCGCCGATGGGCCTCGATGACCCCGGCCTTGCGTTCTCTATCCATTGTTCTCCTTGACACGGCCTCGGCGCAGCGGTCTGGGGACCCCGCACCGGGTCGACTCACGATCCGAAGATCCGGCCCGTTCGCTCCACCTAGGTGGGAACAGACCACACCTTCGTCGCGAAGGCTATCAGAGCTCTCCGGGGTGACTCGTCGCGACGCCACGGGCGCTCGCGATGTCCTGCTCGACCTGCTTGATGAGCGCCTCCGCATTGCAGAAGCGCTTCTCGGGGCGAAGTCGCTCCAGGAACGCCACCCGCACCTGCTCCCCGTAGATGTCGCCCCCCTCGTAGTCGAGGATGAAGACCTCGAGCCGGATCTCGCCCTCCGTCCGGAACGTGGGGGCACGGCCGATGTTGACGGCGGCGGGGTACCAGTCCCCGCCGACCCGGCATTTCGCGGCGTAGACGCCGACGGCGGGGACCGCCATGTGCTCGGACACCGCGATGTTCGCGGTGGGGATCCCGAGACCCGCGCCCTGCCCGTCGCCGGTGACGACCGGCCCGTCGAGCACATGGGGCCGTCCCAGGAGCTTCGCCGCCTCGGCGACCTCGCCGAGGGCGATCAGCCGGCGGATGCGGGTGGACGACACCGGCTTGTGGTCGGAGCTCGTGACGAGGGTCGGGCACTCCACCTCGATGCCCGCCTCGCGCCCCCAGTCCCGGAGCATCCCGGCGGTGCCCGCGCCCCCTGACCCGAAGCGGAAGTTGCGTCCTACGGCGATGGTGCGCGCGGCGATCGGGGGAGCGGCGAGCATTCCGCAGAAGTCCTGCCAGGTCCGCTGGGAGAACTCCCGGGGGAAGGGGATCTCCAGGAGCTCGTCGACGCCGAGCGACGCGATGAGGTCGGCCCGCAGCCCGGAGTCCGTCAGGACCGCGGGCTTGAGCTCGGGATGGAGCACGACGAGGGGGTTGGGGTCGAACGTGACGATCAGCGACCGGAGTCCCGCCTCGCGGGCCGACTCGACGGCCAGCCGGATGATCTCCCGGTGTCCGAGGTGGACACCGTCGAACACGCCGATCGCGACGGCGAGACCGGCACCGTCCGCCGGCAGCTCGTCGATCGCGCGATGGATCCTCATGACAGCACCACCCGTGGTCGGATTTCCGCGTCGACGGCCGCGCCGATGGCGACCAGCCGGCCGTCCGCGACGAGCATCACGGTGTCCGGATGCCCGTCGCCCTCCCAGGACACCGCTCCGCCGTGGCCGACGATCCGTCGCTCGGTCTCGTCCAGGTCCCGCCGCGGCAGACCGGCCAGGGCGTCGACGGGGTTGACATACCCGCGATCGGGCACCTCGTCGGGGTCGACGGAGTCGTCGACCGTGAGGTCGCCGACGGCGGTCCGCCGCAGACGCGAGCAGTACGCGCCGCATCCCAGCGTCTCGCCGAGGTCCACCGCCAGCTGGCGGATGTAGGTGCCCTTGGAACAGGTCACATCGAGATCTAACCAGCTTCCGTCGTCGGAGGACGCGAGTCGCCGCGCCTGCAGGACGGTGATGGTGCGCTCCGGCGTCTCGACCGCGCCGCCGCTGCGCGCCCGCCGGTGGAGGGCGACGCCGTCCACCTTGACCGCCGAGTAGGCCGGCACCCGCTGGCGTGACGACCCGACCAGGTCCGCGACGGCCGCGTCCACGGCGTCCGCCGACGGCAGAGGCAGGCCGGTCGGGGTGATCGGCCCCTCCGGATCAGCCGTGGGCGACGTCGCACCGAACTGGACGCGTGCGGTGTAGCGCTTGGTGAAGGCCGTGAGATACGGGGTGAGACGCGTGGCACGGCCGGTCACGATCACCAGCAGGCCCGTCGCGAACGGGTCCAGGGTCCCCGTGTGACCGACCTTCACCCCCCGTCCCACACGTCGGCGGACCCGGGCGACGATGTCGTGCGAGGTCGGCCCGGCGGGCTTGTCGACAAGCCACACCCCGAGGTCCACGCCACGCGGTGAGTCGATGATCTCGGGCACCGGGAGGGGACTCTACTCCGGGGCCCCGGCGTCGAGGCGACGGCCGACCTCGTCCTCCAGCCACGCGACGACGGCGTCGGGATCGCCGGCCATCGTGAGCCCGGCCGCGGCGCGGTGCCCTCCGCCCCCCTGCAGATGGGCGATGTCCGAGACGTCCACGCGGCTGTCGGAGGCCCGCAGCGACACGCGCTGCCCCCCCTCGACGGGACGGATGCTCGCGGAGACCACGACGCCGCCCACGCCCCGCAGCGCCTCGGCGATGCCGTCGGTCTCGTCGGTGCCCGCGAGGGCGAAGTCGTCGGCCGTCAGCACACCGACGAGCAACCGGCCGCCGAGAAGCGACCGCGCTCCGGCGAGCGCGGTCCCCAGGAGCCGGGCGTTCGCCAGCGGGGTGTTCTCGTACAGGCGGCGCCCGAGCTCGGCGATGTCGATGCCGGTCGCCGCGAGACGCCCGGCGACGGCGAACGTCGCGGGTGTCACGTTGGAGTAGGAGAAGCGACCGGTGTCGGTGACGATCCCGACGTGGAGCGGCTCGGCCACCTCGCGGGTGATCGGCCACCCCGCCCGCTCCGCGAGCACGGCCACGATCTCGGAGGCCGACGATGCGGCGGCGTCGATGTGGTTCACGTCGCCGAAGCGCCCGTTGTCGTGGTGGTGGTCGATGTTCACGATCGAGCCGGCCAGGGAGCGGAGCTCGGCCCCGCCCGTGAGACGGCTCTCCGAGGCGCAGTCCAATGCGATCAGGAGCCGGTCGCCGGCATCGGCGGGCAGCTCGGCGGAGACGGCCTCGCCCTGCCGGAGCAGGAACGCGAGATCTCCGGGGACCGCGGGGACGTGCGGGTGCCACATCACCACGTCGCGCCCCTGCGCCCGCAGCAGACGGGTGAACGCCAGGAGCGAGCCGATGGCGTCGCCGTCCGGGTTCTGGTGGGTGGCCACGATGTAGCCGCCCTCGTGGTCGCCGATGGCGCGGACGGCCTCGTCGAGGGTGCCTCCGGCCGCCGTCGTGGTCATGAGGGGTCCTCCGGGGACCGTCCGGTCTCCGCCGCGACCTGGTCGATGAGGCGGGTGAGCCGGTCGGCGTTCTCCTGGTGGTCGTCGTGCTCGAAGCGGAGCTGCGGCGTGTTGCGCGTACGCAGTTCACGGCCCACGCGTCCCTGGAGGACGCCGGCCGCCGACGCGAGGGCGGCGGCCGCCGCATCACGGCGGGATGCCTCGTACACGGTCCAGAAGACCGTGGCGGCCGCCATGTCCTCGGATGCGCGTACGCCGGTGATGGTGACCATCGCGAGCCGCGGGTCCGACAGGTCACGCTGAATGCCCTCGGCGATGATCTCGCCGAGCGCCTCGTTGATCCGCCGCCTGCGTGGACTCATACGTGCCACGATCCCCCCTCCTCGGTGAGCTCCTGCGCCGAACGGACGACGCGATCGATTCTGACGGTAGCGAACGGACCACGCTCGATGACACGTTCCGCCGTGTCCAGCAGGCCGGAGACGCCGTGGGCGTCGCGGGCGACCACGGCCACGAGGAGCTCCGCACGGCGCTGCAGGTCGTGTGACCCGCTCTCCGTGACCGCCGCCCCGGTCGCCCGATGGAGCTCCGACCTCAGGCGGAGGAGCACCCGGCGCTTGTCCTTCAGCGACTCGGACTGCTCCAGGAGCAGGTCCGTGACCAGCACGCCGACGAAACCCTGGCTCACCGGTCACGCACCATCCGCGCACCCGTCAGTCGGACGACTCGCTCGGGCTCGGCGCGGCTGCGGCCTGCTCCGTGCGCGCGACCTCGGTCAGCTCGTAGGCCTCGATGACGTCGCCCTCCTTGACGTCGTTGAAGCCGTCGATGACCACACCGCACTCGAAGCCCTGACTGACCTCGCGCACGTCGTCGTCGAAGCGGCGCAGCGATCCGATCGTGCCCTCGAAGACGACCGTGCCGTCCCGGACCAGGCGGATGTTGGCGTTGCGACGGATGAGGCCGTCGGTGACGTAGCTTCCCGCGATCGTCCCGATGCGGGACGCCCGGAAGATCTCGCGGACCTCGACCGTGCCGAGCTGCCTCTCGACGATCTCCGGCGAGAGCATGCCGATGAGCGCGTCGCGCACGTCCTCGATGGCCCGGTAGATGATCCGGTAGGAACGCAGGTCGACGCCCTCGCGCTCGGCGAGCGCACGGGCCTCCGGACGCGGCCGGACGTTGAAGGCGATGACGATGGCCTCGGAGGCCGCCGCCAGGTTGACGTCCGACTCGGTGACGGCGCCGACACCCGTGTGGATGACGCGGAGCCGGACCTCGGTCTGCTCCAGGGCTTCGAGGGCGTCCCGGAGTGCCTCGACCGAACCGTGCACGTCGGCCTTGATGATGATGTTGAGCTCGTTGAGCCCCTCCTGAACCCGTGCGAACAGGTCCTCCAGGGAGACCGGACGGCGGTTGGCGAGCTCCTGCGCGCGGATGCGGTGCGAGCGCTGCGCGGCCAGCTGGCGTGCGACGCGCTCGTTCTCGACGGCCCGGAAGCGGTCACCCGCGTCGGGCACTCCGCCCATGCCGAGGATCTCGACCGGCACCGACGGGCCGGCGGACTCGATGGCCTCTCCGTTGTAGTCGTTCATCGCGCGGACGCGACCGAACGTCTGCCCGACGAGAAGCACGTCGCCGACGTCGAGGGTGCCGCGCTGCACCAGCAGCGTGCAGACGGGACCGCGACCCGGGTCCAGGCGCGACTCGATGACGCTTCCGGATGCCGGGGCGTCCGGGTTGGCCTGGGGCGTCGCGTCGACGTCGGCGATCAGGAGCACCGTGTCGAGGAGCGTGTCGAGCCCGAGCCGCTGCTTCGCGGAGACCTCGATGAACTCGTACGTGCCACCCCACGCGGTGGGGATGATCTCGTGCTGCGACAGCTCCTGACGCACCCGGTCCGGGTTGGCGTCCGGCTTGTCGATCTTGTTGATCGCGATCATGAACGGCACCTCGGCCGCCTTCGCGTGGTCGATCGCCTCCAGCGTCGTCGGCATGACGCCGTCGTCGGCGGCCACCACGATGACCGCGACGTCGGTGATCCGCGCCCCGCGGGCACGCATCGCGGTGAACGCCTCGTGGCCGGGGGTGTCCAGGAACGTGATCTGGCGGTCGTTGTGGCGCACCTGGTACGCACCG
>CALMEC010000088.1 GCA_937862675.1 uncultured Actinomycetes bacterium | reverse complement strand
TCGGTGTCGAACGTCGTGTCGGGCGGCATCTTCACCATCCCGCTGATGAAGCGCACGGGGCTGTCCGGCATCAAGGCCGGCGCCATCGAGACCGCCTCGTCGATCAACGGCCAGATCATGCCGCCGGTCATGGGCGCCGCGGCGTTCCTGATGACCGAGTATGTCGGGCTGCCGTATTCGGAGATCGTCAAGCACGCCGTGCTGCCGGCGGTGATCTCCTACATCGCGCTCTTCTACATCGTCGATCTCGAGGCGGTGAAGATCGGCTCGCGGCCGCTGATGCGCTCGGCGGCGCGTTCGCGCACGCAGCGCTGGCTGCGCCAGGCGCCGAGATAGATCGGCGGGCCCCCCTCGGGACCCCGCCCGACGCTGGCCGCCGGGCCGGACACCCGCTCGCCGCCCACCCCGCGTGCGTAGTCCTGGCGCTGCATCGTCGTCGCCCCCACCTGCCTCTTCCCGTCCGAGCCGGCCGACGAGGGCTCCCCGGTGGAGCGGAAGCGCCGGCTGGCCCGGCTCGTCGTCACCCGGTTCCACGACGAGCGCGCCGCGGACGAGGCCGAGGCCCACTTCAATCGCGTCACCCGGGATCGTCAGGCCCCCACGGACGTACCCGATGTGACGATCGAGGGAGACGCGGTGCACATCCCCGCGCTCTTGGTCGACGGGCTGGGCGTGGCCAGTCGCGGTGAGGCCCGCCGGCTCATCGCGCAGGGTGGCGTGAGCCGCGACGGCGAACGCCTGACCGAGCTCGACCTTCGGGCCGAGGCACTGGAGGGCCGGATCCTCCGTGCGGGCAAGCGCCGGTACGCACGGATCGTCCGCTCCTGAACGTGGTCGGCGTGGGGAAACCCCGCAAAGTCCGGTGATCTGGGGCGCGTATCGACCAGATCGCCCCATTTCGTCGTCGGCTCTGCTAGCTTGCCGCAGCGCTTGAGGGACGGAATGTCCCCGGGCGATGCGGTTCAGGAGGGCACTGCTTCGGCAGGACCTCCGTCCGAGGGAGTCTGTTACATTCTCTCAACCGCGAACGGGAAACCGGTCGCGTCCAGTGGGTGCGTCGGCGAGGTTGATCGACGCGAGGAGATCTGCTAAGCTCTCCAATCCGTGGCCGGCGAGCCGGTCCACAGCTGTGCGGCACAGCGCCGCGCGAACCTTGAAAACTAAACAGCATGCATCTACAGGTCGTCACCTCGGTGATGGCCGACTGATGATCAGGTCTTAATTTTCACGAACCCCGTCAGGACGGGTTCGATCCGGCTTGCCGGATCGTGACCGTTCGGGTTCATCCTCGGTCCTTCGGGATCGGGGAGACTGCTCTCACTCCTCGGAGTGGGAGCGACGTCAACTTAAGTCTGCCGTCGGGACCTCGGTCCGCGACGGTGGCCAGCAAGTTCTCTTCACGGAGAGTTTGATCCTGGCTCAGGACGAACGCTGGCGGCGTGCTTAACACATGCAAGTCGAGCGAGAAAGCTCCTTCGGGAGTGAGTACAGCGGCGAACGGGTGAGTAACACGTGGGCAACCTGCCCAAGGGAGCGGGACAACCCGGGGAAACCCGGGCTAATACCGCATAATGTGTCATGCCTCAAGGCGTGATACCAAATGGTAGCTTCGGCCTCCGCCCTTGGATGGGCCCGCGGCGCATTAGCTTGTTGGTGAGGTAACGGCTCACCAAGGCGACGATGCGTAGCTGGTCTGAGAGGACGATCAGCCACACTGGGACTGAGACACGGCCCAGACTCCTACGGGAGGCAGCAGTGGGG
>CALMEC010000087.1 GCA_937862675.1 uncultured Actinomycetes bacterium | reverse complement strand
TGATGGCCCGGACACGGGGCACCGTGTGCGACAGCGACCGCGCGAGCTCGGCGGTTCCGACCGTGCTCCCGTGGTCGACGATGGTCACCACCGACGAGAACACGAAGTGCGCATCGAGGTAGGCGGTGAGACGCCTGATGCTGGCCTCCAGAACGTGCGCCTCGTTGTACACCGGGACCACGATGTCCACGGCGTACCGATCGGTGGCGTCCACAACGCCGGAGGAGATGCGTGCGGAAGGAGTGAGAGTGGCCATGCAGGGAGAATCGACGCCCACCCTGTGGACGCCCTGAGAACGACATCCGAAGGCACTGGGTCCCTGCGTCCCGTTCGGACGGCGGGTCCGAACGCCGCCGGTCGTGGTCGGGGTCCGGTGGCCTTCGCGCAGCCGGACGTCACCGGTGTCACCGGCCCGCCCAAGCGCAGCTGCGAAGCGGCCTCGTCGTCACCCGGCACCGGTGTCCGTCGGCCCTCCGATCACCCCGGTCGACGACGCATCACACGCCGGACGACGGCACCGGGGCATGCCGATCGACGGCAAGCGCCGTGCGGATCTTTGGATTCCCCCATCGCCCCGCGTAGTCTGCGGCGTTCTGGAAACCTCCAGAAGATACCAAGACGCAGGGAGGGCGCTTTGGGTACTCATCAATCACGACGTCGACGGTTCGGACGCGGGGTCGCCGTGGCCGTCGGGGTCGCCGCGGCGGGCGCGGTCGTTCCCGCCATCGCCGACGCATCGACGATCGTCTACAACTGTGGCTCGTCGGTCTGCATGACCGACCCGGACGTCATCGGGGCGAAGCCCACCACGCTCGGTGCCGGCCGGTCCGCCGGAGTGACGCCGGACGGCGAGCAGATGGCCTGGATCACCCCGACGGGCGTCGTGACGACGGCGGGCAGGGACGGTAAGTGGAAGCGCGGCACCATCACCCCGAACGCGCCCATCGGTGATCGCCCCCTGATGCGGCTCCTCGACGGTTTCAGGATCGTCTACACCGAGCCGGTCACGGACGCCGCGGGCACCGTCACCGGCAAGGCCCTGAAGGAGTTCATCTACAAAGACGCGACCTCGGTGAGCAGCCGTGTCCCCCGGTACACGAGCGGCGCGACGAGAGGCATCGTCGGTCTCGGTGCGACATCCACTCACGGAATGGGCAACGGGTCGCCGATGGCCACCATGTCCGTCCAGGGCAAGCCCTCCGTGTGCGGTGTCAGTGCGAGCTCGCTCTTCACCTGCAACTCCATCTACTACCAGGACGACGCCGAGATGGCGTACCCCACGACCGACCGTGAGGGGAGGAAGGTCGCGTTCATCCGGGTGACGCCCGGTTCCGCCCCCGGCAACCCGACCGGCCAGCTGATGGTCGCCACGTCCGGCACGACCGGATCGGCGCAGACCATCTCGGCCAGACCCGACAACGGGATGATGGCGTTCTCGATGGACGGCAAGGCGCTCGCCGTCGAGCGCCAGGGAAAGATCTACGTGATCGACGTCGCCACGAAGAAGGAGCGGCTCGTCGCGACGGGCACCTACCCGCAGTGGGGCGGGAAGCGCACTCCCCTTCGGACGGCGGCCCCGGGGAAGAATGCCGCGAAACCCAAGCCGTCTCCGCGTCCGGCCGTTGTCGGCACGCGCCTTCCTTACACGGGCGGCAAGGTCACCGTCTCCCTGCGCTGTTCGGCGAGCACCGCCTGCCGTGGCACGCTGCAGATCCGATCGGGGAAGGTGATCCTCGCGTCAAGGGCATACGTCGTCGGAGCAAAGAAGACCACGCAGCTCCGTCTCACACCGACGAAGGCGGGTCGTGAGCGGCTGGCGACGGTGCGCACCTCCCTCCCGGCTGCGGCGCGGGTCACTCCCAAGAACGGACAGCCCGCAGCCAAGGCCGTGACGATCACCACAGGCCGGGCGGCGGCACGCGCCGGCAAGGTCGACCGCCGGACAGGCGTCAAGCGAGGACGCTGATCGCCGTGGCACGGGTCCCGTGGTGAGTGACCGCTCACCACGGGACCCGTGCATCCGCGCCCTGCACCCCGCGGGAACGCGGGAGGGCACCGGCGACGTTCGCCTCCGTCGGCGGACGCTCCGGTGTACTGCCCGCACGAGGCGCCGAGGTTCGCGGGCGATCCGGTGTCGTTGCGGGCCCGCGATCGCGATGGGACTCCGGAACCCTCAGCCCCTCGGGATCGGCAGCGCCCGCCCGAACACGATGCGGTCCTGCCCCGGGCCCAGGTAGTCAGGGATGAGCGGCCCGTCGAATCCGAGCGCCCGATGGAACGCGACCGAACCCGTCCTCTGTGGTGCCGCGAGCGCCCGGATGCGGGTGCAGCCCGCGTCGGCCATCCGGTCTCCGAACTCCCGGTAGAGCGCGCCACCGATCCCCTGGCCCCGAAGGTCCGGATCGACCATGTGGAAGTGCACGTAGGCGAGGTCCGGTTCGGTCAGGCTCCGCAGACCGAGCAGAACGCCGACCATCCGCTCCGGATCCTCCGGCACGGAGGCGTACACGCCCCCGGGTCCGAGTTGATCGAAGAAGAGGCGATGCATCGTCAGTCCGACAGGATGCCCGAACCATGCGTCGGCGACCGTGCGGGCACGGGCGAAGTCGTCACCGGTGAGAGGGCGCATGATCAGGTCGACGGGCACGCACCCAGTCTGCCATCTGGAGCACCGGCACCGGCAGGCAGAGGGAACGCGGCCGACGCGTCTGATCGGCTGTCGAGACGCGGTCAGGCCGTTCGCGGGGCGAACGCTCGGCACGAGCCGGCCCCCTGCGCTCGCATCCCGCCGGGAGGCGACGTGACGATCCCCGGCGGGGTCTCACCACGACGTGCGGCGTCGGCGACCCGGATGGTCCCGGTACTCCGACGGGCCTCGCAGGCCTCTCCTCACGGGGGATCCACTCGGCAATCGCGCACGAACCTCGGGCTCGGGACGCTGGTGCCCCGAGCCCGAGATCACGCGGCGGTCGCCGGCTGCATCTCATCGCGAGGCGGTGTCCTCGACCGCCGAGACGTTCCCGATGTCCCAGAGGATCTGCGTCCGTGCCTCACGGGAGAATCCGCTCGGCAACCGCACGCGAACCTCCGACGGAACGCTAGGAGGCGCGCTCCTCGACGGCCGCCGGACCCGTCGCCGCGGCCTTCGTGAAGATCATCTTCCCTGACGAGGACTGGAGCACGCTCGTGACCTCGACGGTGACCTCGCGGCCGACGAGGCCCTTGCCGCCCTCGACGACGACCATCGTCCCGTCGTCCAGGTAGGCGACCCCCTGGTCGTACTCACGTCCCTCGCGGATGATCTTGACGAGGAGGGGCTCACCCGGGAGCACGGCCGGCTTCAGCGCGTTGGCGAGATCGTTGAGGTTGAGGACCGACACCCCCTGGATCTGGGCGACCTTGTTCAGGTTGAAGTCGGTGGTGACGATGGCCGCGCCCATCTCGTTGGCGAGACGGACGAGCTTGGCGTCGACGCCGTCCAGATCGGGATAGTCGCCGTCGTGGACGACGAAGCCGCTGACGGTGCCGTCCTTCATCTCCTCGACCAGCTCGAGCCCCCGGCGTCCGCGCGCCCTTTTCAGGTGGTCGTTGGAGTCGGCCACCCGCTGGAGCTCCTCCAGCACGAACGTGGGCACGGCGATCTGCCCGGACAGGAATCCCGTCCCCAGGACGTCGACGAGCCGCCCGTCGATGATGGCGCTCGTGTCGATGACGCGGGGGGGCACGGGCGGCAGCTGCTGGCGCGGCCGGATGCCCATGACGCGGAGGATGTCGACATGCTTGCGCGCGCCGATGCGGCTGAAGATGTAGGCGACGACGAGCGCGACGACGACCGCGAGGTAGACGCCGACCTTGGGGAGCTGGGAGACGAGCAGTCCGGCGAGCGCGGCCACGACCAGGCCGACGACCAGGCTGAGCGACCCGACGATGAGCTCGGCCGCCGGCCGCCGGTCGGCGGCGCGATCGAGGGCCTTGACGCGGTTGGCGAGCCACCTCCCGGCGATCCCGCCGACCAGGTATCCGACGCCGATGCCGATGACGACGACCCCGATCCAGGCGCCGTAGCGCGGCAGGCCGCTCCAGTTCTCCGGAACGAAGCTTGCCCCGCCCTGCCAGGCCGCGAGTCCGAGGAGGGCGGCGAGGACGACTCGGGTGACGATCACCATGGGCGTGTGTGTGGCGGGAGGTTGGTCATCGAGTCGAAAATCACCGCGAGCGCCACGTCGGCGCCCGCGATTGTGTGCCACAGGTTACCCCGGCGCGAACGGATTCCGTCGCCGCCGCGGTGAAGATGTGATCAGTCGACCAGCGCCGGGTCCCGGTCACCCTTCCCGAGCCGCGCCTTCGCGATCTCGTCGAGAAGGTTGTCGAGGAACTCGGTGGCCTCCTCCTCACCCATGTCACGCGCGTACATCAGCTCACTCGAGAGGATCTTCTTGGCACGCCCGAACATCTGCTTCTCGCCGGTGGACAGGCCCTTGTCCAGCTCGCGGATGGAGAGGTTGCGCACCACCTCGGCCAGCTCGAAGACGTCGCCGGTCTTGATCTTGTCGCGGTT
>CALMEC010000086.1 GCA_937862675.1 uncultured Actinomycetes bacterium | reverse complement strand
GAAGGAGGCGCGCCAGCTCCTCAAGCTGGTCGACGCGCTCGAGGACAGCGACGACGTCCAGGACGTCTACGCCAACTTCGACATCTCGGAAGAGGTGCTGGAGGCCGTCGCCGGATAGTCGTTGCATCTGACTGACGTTCCGCAGTCCCAATGACCGTCTGGCCCCGCGTCGGGCGGTCAGGGCGTCTTTGTCCGGCAGGCGGTCGAGGGTGCTGGCCGACGCTAGTGTCGTGAGTCGGAAGTACGTATGCGGTTGCCGAGCGAATCCCTCCCGTGAGGGTAGGACGCAGGTCCGCCGGAGTATCGGGAATACTCCGGCGGTCGAGGACAGCCTCACGATGGGATGCAGCCGGCAACCGCCGCGTGGTCTCCGACTCACGACACGAGAGCAGTCCGGTCGCTTGCTGAGGCCTCCTGCGCACTCGGGATCGGCCGTGAGGCTCCGAGCCGGTCGCGTCGTCGACCGGGCAGGATCAGACTTTCGGCCGGTTCCCTCGTGGCGCTCCATCCCTACGCTGATGGGGTGACTGGTCCACTGCGGTCCCTGCTGGACGAACCCCGGCCCTCGGCCGCGCCTGTTCGGGTGTGGCGGGACTGGGTACTGCTGGCGTTGGTGACGGTCTGCGGGGTGTTGGAGGGTGTCCTGCGCGGGGACATGCCGGTGCGGATGGTGTCGGTGGCGCTGGCGGTCGGCCTGGCGCCGCTGCTTCTCTGGCGACGTACCCGCCCGCTCACGGTGGTCGCGACCTTCTTCGGCGTGGTCACGTTCGTGGGCATCGGCCTGGTCGCATCCGGCTCACCGGCCCCCGAGTCGTACACGTCTCTCTATCTGCTGCTCTTGCCCTACTCGCTGTTCCGATGGGGCTCCGGGCGGGAGGCAGTGGCAGGCCTGTCGATCATCCTGGCCGCCGGCGGTACCGCGATCCTCATCAGCTGGTCCGGTGCCGCAGAGTCCGTCGGGGGGGTCGCCGTCCTGATGTCCGCCTTCGCCCTGGGCTGGGCCGTGCGTTCCCAGCACGGCGCCCGGGAGCGACGGCTGGAGCAGGTGAAGTCGGAGGAGCGGGTCTTGCTGGCGCGCGAGCTGCACGACACGGTCGCCCACCACGTCTCCGCCATCGCCGTCCAGGCGCAGGCCGGGCGTGCTCTCGCGGCGACCAGCCCCGCGTCTGCGCTGGAGGCGCTGGAGGTGATCGAGGTGGAGGCCTCGCGCACCCTCGCGGAGATGCGGGCGATGGTCCGTGTACTGCGCAGCGAGGCGCCGGCCGACTACGCCCCGCAGCCCGGTGTCGCCGACCTGGAACGTCTGGCCGGGGCGTCGCCGGCCGGGCCGCCGGTGGAGGTCAGGGTGTCGGATGACCTCGACGCGCTCCCGGCGGCGATCGACGCCGCGCTCTTCCGGATCGCCCAGGAGGCGGTCACCAATGCCCTGCGGCATGCCCGGAACGCCACCCTGATCGACGTGCGCGTCGTCGGCGAGTCGTCGACGGTCAGCCTCGTCGTCCGCGACGACGGCGATCCGGACCCGGCTGACCTCGTTCCCGAAGCCGGGTTCGGGCTCACCGGGATGGTGGAACGCGCGCTCGTCCTCGGTGGCACGTGCCAGGCCGGTCCCTGTCCCGGCGGCGGCTGGGCCGTCAGCGCGACGCTGCCGGTTCGGGTGTCGGCGTGAGCATCCGGGTGATGGTCGCCGACGACCAGGATCTCGTGCGGACCGGACTGCGCCTCATCCTCGGCACCCTGGACGGTATCGAGGTCGTGGGGGAGGCGCGCGACGGGCGGGAGGCGGTACGGCTGGCCTGCGAGCTCCGTCCCGACGTGTGCCTGATGGACATCCGGATGCCCGTGCTCGACGGGATCGAGGCGACCCGTCTGCTGGCCGGGCCGGATGTCGCGGACCCTGTCGCGGTCGTCGTGATCACCACCTTCGACCTCGACGAGTACGTGCACGGTGCGCTTGAGGCCGGCGCCACCGGCTTCCTGCTGAAGGACGCCGGACCCGAGCTGCTCGGCGAGGCGATCCGGGCGGCCACCCGGGGCGACGCGCTCATCTCGCCCAGCATCACCCGCCGGCTGCTGTCGACGTTCGCGGGGACGGGGCGGGGAGCGTCTCCCGCCCAGGCCCTCGAGCCGCTCACCGAACGTGAGGAGCAGGTGCTCGCCACCATCGCGCGGGGTCGTACCAACGCGGAGATCGCCGACGAGCTGTACATCAGCCTCAGCACGGTGAAGACCCACATCGCCAGTCTCATGGCCAAGCTCGGCGCCCGGAACCGGGTGGAGGTCGCGATATGGGCGTACGAGACCGGCAGGGTCCGGGACTAGAAGCCGTCCGGAAGGCCGGAGGCGGGGGAGCGTCCCCGCCCAGTTCGGCGGGGACGCTCCCCGGAGGTCGGGACCTGCGGCCTGTGGCAGGGGCGGAGTCGGACCGCCGACCGTGCGTGCGACTACCTGACCTCGGAGCGGCGCAGGAACAACATTCCGACGACGACAGGAGCGACGATCCAGATCATCGTGGTCGACCCGAGCATCGCCCACTCCCTGACAGTGTTCGTGGCACCCTCGAAAAGCGCCACCTGGGTCTCGTTCCAGTCGATCCACGGTTGCAGGTCCTCGAACCACGAACGCACCTGGGCCAGCAGGCCGAGGATGCCCGGCATGACCAGTGAGACGACGAAGTAGCTCACGATCGCGGCCGGGGAGTTTCGCAGCACGACTCCGAGGGCGAAGCCGACGGCCATGCCGACCAGGTTGCCGAGCGTCACCTGGAGCGCCATGGACGCCGAGACGTTCCACACGGTGTCGACGCCGGCGAGCGCGGAACCGGCCACGTTGCCGACGGCACCCGCGGCGAAGGCGATCGCCACGGAACCGAGGCCCACCAGAAGCGTCGCGATCGCCTTGGCGTCGATCACGCGTCTGCGATTCGGCACCAGCGTGAACGTCGTGAGCCCACTGCGTTGGCTCCACTCACTCGTGACGGCCAGTATCGCCATCATCGGCAGGATCACCGACATCGGGAAGCCGCTCGCCCTCGCGAAGCTCTCGTAGGTGACGTCGCTGTCGGGAGCGAAGACGACGACCGAGGCGGTCGCGATGAGCGACAGGACGGCGATGCTGACGAGAAGCCAGAATCCCGAGCGGGTGGTGAACATCTTGCGCAGCTCGACCATGACGAGTCGGGTGAGGGGGATGGGCCGGGCGGTCCGGCGGGCCACGGTGGTTGCCGGGGCGACGATCGTGGCGGTCATGCCGCAACCTCCTCGCGTTGGGTGTCGGCGGTGAGTGACAGGAACATGTCTTCGAGCCCTGCGCCCTCGGCGGGCCGGAGCTCGGTGAGGGCGATGCCCGCCATCAGGGCCACCGCACCGACACGTGCGGAGTCGGCATCCGTACGCACCGAGCCGTCGCCGGCGAGCGTGCTGGAGATACCGGCCCGTTCGAGCGCCTCGGCCAGATCGCGCGGTGACGTCGATCGGACGAGCGTCCCGGCGGTGGCCAGCAGCTCGTCCTTGGTGCCGGCCGCGACGATCGTCCCGTTGCCGATCACGACGAGGTCGTCGGCGATGACATCGATCTCATGGAGAAGGTGCGAGGACAGGAGCACCGTGCCGCCCCGGCGGGCGAAGTCGGTCAGCAGGTCGCGCATCCAGCGGATCCCCGCCGGATCGAGCCCGTTGGCGGGTTCGTCGAGGATCAGCACCCGGGGGTCTCCGAGGAGCGCGGTCGCGATGCCGAGCCGCTGGCGCATGCCGAGGGAGTAGTTGCGCACGCGGCGTTCGGCCTCGGCGGGGGTCAGGCTGACCAGCTCGAGCATCTCGCCGACCCGTGTGCGGGGCAGACCCATGGTGTCGGAGGCGACGGTGAGGATCTCGCGGCCGGTGCGACCGGCGTGCTGGGCCGAGGCGTCGAGGAGGACGCCCACCTCGAGGCCGGGGTTGGGGAGGCAGGCGTACGGGACGCCGCCGATGGTGGCCGATCCGGAGGTCGGGGCGGTCAGACCGACCATGACGCGCATGGTGGTGGACTTGCCGGCGCCGTTCGGACCGAGGAAACCGGTCACGCGGCCCGGCCGGGCGGTGAAGGAGACGTTGTCGACGGCGGTGAAGCCGGCGTATCTCCGGGTCAAGGATTCAACAGTGATCATGGGTTCAACCATCGCGCCGTCGCGTCGTGCGCACATCGGTTCAATGGCCGGTCTTGCCCCGGCCGAAAGTACGGGCCGGGATCGTGCCGAGGACCGATTCAGGGGGATGTCGCGGACGAGCCATCCTTGACCGACCCCTCCTTCGTCTGGCCTGTGCAGCGGCTCACGGGTCCATGTTCCCCGGGAACGAATTGCAGGACACGAAGGCGACCCGGCGAGATGAGACTCGACATCCACGCCTGGGAGCTTTCCCTCTCGAGCGCTTTCAGCGCGGCTCGGGACGCTCGGAGCGAGCACAGGCGTCGAAATCGCATGTGGACGGGGTCGTCGATGCTTCTCGACGCGGCAGGAGGCGACCGACCGAGGCAGTACATTTGTTCGATGATCCTCGGAATCGACCCCGGCCTCGCCAACACCGGGTGGGCCCTCGTTGAACGCACGGGGTCGCGCCTGCTGGTGCGCGACTGCGGCACCCTCACGACGAAGCCCCGCACGGACCACGTGGAGCGCCTTCGCATCCTGTTCGACGGGATCGGCGAGATCGTCTCCGCCGGCGGCGTGACCGGCGCCGCCATCGAGTCGTGGTTCGTGCATCCCGTCAGCACGTCCGCCATGGGCGTGGCCGAGGCGCGCGGTGCGGTGCTGGTGGCCGTCGCGTCCGCCGGGGTGGAGGTCGTGGAGTACCCGCCCACCGAGATCAAGGCCGCGGTCACGGGCAGCGGTCGCGCCGACAAGCGCCAGATCCGGCTGATGGTGGAGCGGCTCACCGGGGCCGCACCGGCCACGGATCACGCGGCGGACGCCGTGGCGGCCGCCATCTGCCATCTGCATCGGGCGCCGCTCCAGGCCGCCGTCCGTGCGGGCATCGCGGGACGCGGACGATGATCCGTTCCGTCCGCGGACGCCTCGCCGAGATCGAGGCGGACTCCGTCGTGGTCGAGGTCGGCGGCGTCGGCATGCTGCTGCGGGTGTCGGGCACCACGGCACGCGCCCTCCCCGGTGCGGGAGAGGAGGTCGCGCTCTCCGCGCACCTCGTCGTGCGCGAGGACGCTCTGGATCTCTACGGGTTCTCCACGGTGGACGAACGGCGCCTGTTCGAGGCGTTCATCGGGGTCAACGGCGTCGGTCCGCGCATGGCGCTCGCCATCTGCGGCGTCGACTCGCCGGACGAGCTGCGCGTGGCGCTGGCGCGCGGCGACGCGGCCAAGATCCAGCGTGCGCAGGGGGTGGGGAAGCGCACGGCGGAGCGCGTGGTGCTCGAACTGCGGGAGAAGGTCGCGGCCCTCGTGCCGCCCGACTCGGGTCCGCGCACGATCGGGTCCGCCGACACCTTCCTCCAGGCGCGCGACGGCCTCGTCGGGCTGGGCTTCAAACCCGAGGACGCGGACGAGGCGCTCTCCGACGCCCCGGCCGACGCCGGCGTCGAGGAACTGATCCGTCACGGCCTGGGACGACTGGGACGATGAGCGCATGAACGACGACCCGCGCCTGGCCGATCCCGAGGACATCCCCGGGGAGGACGACCTCGACCGCTCGCTGCGTCCCCGCACGCTCGACGCCTTCGTCGGCCAGCCGGCCGTGCGCGAGAAGCTCGGCATCTTCCTTCAGGCGGCCCGCCAGCGCGGCGAGGCGCTCGACCACGTGCTCCTGGCCGGTCCGCCGGGCCTGGGCAAGACCTCCCTGGCCGCCATCCTCGCCAACGAGATGGAGGTCGGCTTCCATCCCACCAGCGGTCCGGTGCTCGAGAAGAAGGGCGATCTGGCGGCGGTCCTCACCCAGCTCGGCGACGGCGACGTCCTGTTCATCGACGAGATCCACCGGCTCAACCGCTCGATCGAGGAGACCCTCTATCCGGCGATGGAGGACTTCCAGCTGGACGTCATGCTCGGGCAGGGACCGTCGGCGCGCACACTGCGGCTCGCCCTGCCGCACTTCACCCTGGTCGGCGCCACGACGCGCACCGGCCTGCTGGCCGGGCCGCTGCGCGATCGCTTCGGGGTGGTGGAGCGCCTCGACTACTACGGCACCGACGACCTGTCCGGGATCATCCGGCGATCGGCCGGCCTCCTCGAGGTCGGCATCACGGACGACGGGGCCGCGATGCTGGCGGCGCGCTCACGCGGTACGCCGCGCATCGCCAACCGGCTGCTGCGCCGTGTGCGCGATGTGGTGCAGGTGCGCGGCACCGGGGCGATCGACGCCGCGGCTGCGGAGGGGGCGCTCCGGCTGCTCGAGGTGGACGCCGCGGGTCTGGACGAGCTGGACCGCCGCATCCTGCGGGTCCTGTGCGAGACGTTCGAGGGACGCCCCGTCGGCCTCGGGACCATCGCCGACGCCGTGGGCGAGTCGTCCGACACGATCGAGGACGTCTACGAGCCCTACCTCCTGCAGGAGGGGCTTCTGATCCGCACCCCCCGGGGTCGCCAGGGCACACCGCGTGCGTTCCGGCATCTGGGACTGCCCGAGCCGCGGCGGGGCGACGCACAGCCCGGACTCTTCTGACGCCACCATCGGACGAGACGACGTCGTCCCGTCCGCGGATCGGATGGACCAGCGCGCACCGGTCGCTGCCGGTGTCACCAGATCGTCTTTGCGGGACGCACCACGTGGTCGATACTCGCCGAGCGACACGAACCACGGGGAGCGCACATGGACTGGACGATCTTCCACCTCGTCAACGAGCATCTGGCCGGCCATCCCGCCCTGACCGAGGAGATGGCGGACTTCACCGTCTGGAGCGTGCCCGTACTCGCCATCGCCACCTGCTGTCTCTGGCTGCTCGACCGGCCCGGGAACCGTCCACGCGGGAAGATGATGACCGCCTCGGCCCTCACCGCGGCCGGCCTCGCCCTCGCCGTCAACCAGGTGATCGGACACATCGTGGTCCGCGAACGCCCCGCCGTCGCACATCCGGCGGCGCCCCTCTTCTTCGTACCGTCGTCAGCCGATCCGTCGTTCCCCAGCGACCATGCGGGGGCGGCGTTCGCGATCGCGTTCGCGGTCCTCTTCCTGAGCCGGCGCATCGGGTGGGGGTTCATCGTCATGGCCGCGGCGATCGCCGTCGACCGCGTGATGGTCGGTCTGCACTATCCCGGAGACGTCGTCGGCGGACTGCTGGTCGGTCTGTTCTCGGCGTGGATCGTGATGCGCTTCGGACGCCGGCCGCTCGAGCGGATCGTCGGCTGGGTGAGCGCGGTCACCGATCCGGTCATGCGTCCCGCGTGGAACGTCCTCTCGCGTCGCGGGCGGACCAGGACCGTCTGATCCGGGACCGGCTCCGCCGGCCTCCCCGGCAGCCCATGGACGCCGGGTCCGGGGCGCTTCCGTGGATCAGGTGCCGGCGCCGGACCCCGGTGCGACCAGGGCCGACGCTGCGGGGGACGATGCGGTCGTGACGCCCGTCGGCCGCACCATGCGCGGGTCCTCCGGCAGGATCAGCCGCGTGATGGCATAGGCGAGCGCGACGCAGACGAGCCCGCCCACCGCGTCCATCCAGTAGTGGTTGGCCGTCGCCATGACCGTCGTGAGCATGAACGCGGGCCACAGCCAGATCAGGTACCTCCAGGGTGAGCGCACCAGGAGCGTGATCGCGAAGGCGTAGAGGATCGTCTGGCCCACGTGCATCGAGGGCATCGCGGCGTACAGGTTGCGGAACGGCTCGAACCAGCTGAAGCTGCCACCGACCTGCACGGCCTCCTTGGTGGTGTCCTCCATCCCCAGGTTCTCGAT
>CALMEC010000085.1 GCA_937862675.1 uncultured Actinomycetes bacterium | reverse complement strand
CTGCGTGCCGACCAGCCACACGCGTCCATCGAGACGGGCCACGGTGCCGCACGCCTTGACCGGCCGGTACGGCGATGCCTCGGCCGACCGGGCGAGCGACGTGTCGTCGTCGGGATCCTGTCCGCTGGAGACCAGGTCGATGCCGTGGCGGATGAGGATGGGCGGCCAGTCGGGCCCGGATGGGAGCCCGCCGGTGATGAACGTGGGGAGCGCCGGGAGGTGGACACCCGCGCGTTGGAGTTCGTCGCGATCCATGGAGGGGGACGCTACGCGAAGGATGCCCTCGACGGTGCCGGCATTCCGCAAAGTCCGGCAGAGGAGCTCTGCAAAGATCCGGATAGTTGTTCTGCAATCTCCGGCTTGGTGACCCTGCAATCTCCGGCAGAGAGCTAGGATGAGGGTGTGGACACCGCTGAGGTGCTTGGACATGCATATCGGCCGAGGATCATTGACGAGGCGCTGACCCGGGCGTTGTCGTCGGCTGGCGCGGTGGTGGTCGAGGGCGCCCGCGCGAGCGGCAAGACG
The DNA here is from genome assembly GCA_937862675.1 of uncultured Actinomycetes bacterium. Classification (GTDB taxonomy): domain Bacteria; phylum Actinomycetota; class Thermoleophilia; order Miltoncostaeales; family Miltoncostaeaceae; genus CALMEC01. The sequence continues at coordinate 870 of CALMEC010000085.1, read as the reverse complement.
ATGACCGCGCTCCATGCCGCCGGTTCGTATGCGTTCCTCGATGATCCGTATGTTCAAGATGCGGTGTCGATCGCACCGCGGTCCGTCCTCGACGGTGAAGCACCACGCCTCCTCGACGAGTGGCAGGTTGCTCCGGAGTTGTGGAATCTGGTCCGGCGCGCCGTCGATCGCGCCGACGAGCCAGGACGTTTCATCCTCACCGGTTCCGCGGTTCCAGCCGATGACGTCACCCGCCACACCGGTGCCGGAAGGTTCCTGCGGCTGCGGCAGAGGACCATGACTTGGTGGGAGAAGCACGATGCCGTGTCAGGTCGGGTGAGCCTGGCGGGGCTGTTCGACGGTGAGCGGCCGGTCGCGGACATGTCGGGGATCGCCGACCTCGATGACGTCATCGACGGTGTTCTTCGCTCCGGGTTTCCCGCGATGACCAAGCTGGACCTCGATCAATCGGCGGAACGCCTACGCGGCTACATCGATGACGTCGCGCGTGCCGACATCCGTCGGCTCGCCGATGTGCGGCACGCACCCGACGTGATCCGGCAGCTCATCGCGGCGGTGGCACGGTCCGTCGCGTCGGAGGTGACGTACGCGACTCTCGCGGCGGATGTGAGAACCGTCGCGCCCACCATCGATACCGAGACGGTCAGCGGGTACGTCGGACTTCTGCAGCGGCTGTTCATCGTCGAGGCCCAGCCCCCGTGGACGCCCGCGTTGCGCTCTCGTGCCCGTCTGCGTACTTCGCCGAAACTCCATCTGGCCGATTCTGCTCTTGCGGCGGTAGCACTGGGAGCCGGGGCCACGCGGTTACACAGCGATCTGCGGACGCTCGGCATGTTCTTCGAGAGTGCGGTCATCCACGATCTGATGGTC